>JAHWLA010000169.1 GCA_019347595.1 Actinomycetota bacterium | reverse complement strand
GCCATGGACGAACAGCGAGGCATCCAGGCGTCGGCGGGCGATGTGGTGGTGTTGGTCGGGACGACGAAGGGCCTGTTTGCCCTGACCTCGGCGCCGGACCGCGGCGCCTGGACGCTGACCGGCCCGTCGTTCCCCGGCGAAGAGATCTACGCGGCGACGCTCGACTGCCGCGGCGGGCGCACCCGCCTCCTGGTCGGGGCCACGAGCTCGCACTGGGGCCCGTCCGTGTACCGCTCCGACGACCTGGGCGCCTCCTGGGTCGAGCCCGAGCCGGACACGCTCGCCTTCCCCGCCGACACCGGCGCCGCTGTGGCCCGGGTGTGGCAGCTCCAGCCCGCAGGCGAGGCCCAGCCCGACGTCGTATACGCCGGTGTCGAGCCCGCCGCCCTCTTCCGCTCCGACGACGGGGGCCGGACGTTCACCCTCGACGACACGCTGTGGAACCACGAGCATCGGCCGCAGTGGCAGCCGGGCGGGGGCGGGCTGTGCCTGCACACCATCCTCCCCGACCCGACCGGCGGCGCCCGCCTGGGCGTGGCCGTGTCGGCTGCGGGCTTCTACCGCACGCTCGACGGCGCCACCTGGGAGGCGGCCAACCGGGGCATCCGGGCGCCTTTCCTGCCCGACCCCACAGCGGAGTTCGGCCAGTGCGTGCACAAGGTCGACCGCCACCCATCGGACCCCGACACGCTGTTCCTCCAGCACCACTGGGGGGTGTACCGCTCGCGCGACTTCGGGGGACAGTGGGAGGAAGTAGGCGCCGACGACCTCTCGTCCACCTTCGGCTTCCCGATGGTGGCCGACCCCAACCGGCCGGGCACTGCCTACGTGCTCCCGCTCCACTCCGACGGGTTCCGGTGCACCCCCGACGGCCGCCCCCGGGTGTACCGCACGGCCGACGGCGGCGACACGTGGCTACCGCTCGACACGGGCCTCCCCGCCGAGAACGCCTGGCTGACCGTGCTGCGCGACAGCTTCGCCGCCGACGCCGCCGACCCGACCGGCCTCTACTTCGGGACGCGCACCGGCGAGGTGTTCGCCTCCCCGGACGCAGGCGAGTCGTGGCACGAGGCGGCCCGGCACCTGCCGCCGGTCGTCTGCGTCAAGACGGCGGTGCTGCGCTGAGGGTCGTCGTCCGCTTGGCCTCGGCGCTGCGCCCCTTCGCCGACGGCGCAGCGAGCGTCGAACTCGACCTCGGTGCATCGAGGACGGCGACCGTGGCCGCCGTCCTCGATGCCTTGGCCGAGCGCCACCCCGCGGTGGGACGACGCGTGCGCGACGAGACAGGCATGGTGCGTCGGCACGTCAACGTGTTCGTCGGCTCCGACAACGCCCGCGACCTGGCGGGGGTGGACACCGTGGTGCCCGAGGGTGTCGAGGTGGCGGTGCTGCCGGCTGTCTCCGGCGGCTGACGGCGTCGCCGCTCAGTCGCTGTCGCTGTCGCTCTCGCCGTCGCCGTCGCCCGCGCGGCCGTGCTTCCAGTAGCCGCGTACGGACGTCCGGCTGCGCGCCACGCCTCGTTCCTCGAACAGGTGGCGGCGGATGCGGTGCACGGCGGCCGCCTCGCCCGCCGCCCACACCCGCGCCCCGTCCGGGATGTCGGCGTCCCGGACGGCAGCCACCATGGCGTCGCCGGGCAGCGCGCTCGCCGGCAGCTCGTGCCATGCCACCGCGGCCCCCTCGTGCTCGGGGAGCGGCAGCCGGGCGTCGGGGTGGGCGACCTCGATGTGCACCTCGACCGGCATGCCGGGTGGGAGCGCGTCGAGCAGTTGGCCGATGGCGGGGATGGCGGTCTCGTCGCCGACCAGCACGTAGGCGGCTGCGTCGGGATCGACGGTGTAGCCGCGCCCCGGCCCCGACACCGCGGCCGCGTCGCCCGGCTGCGCGGCCGCCGCCCAGCTCGAGGCCACGCCGCCGCCGTGCAGCACGATGTCGAGGTCGAGCTGCAGCGCCTCGGGGTCGAACCGTCGTGGGGTGAAGGTGCGCAGGGCGGGCCGCCGGCCGTCGGGCAGGAGGAACTCGTTGCCGTTCCATGTGGGCATGACGAGCTCGTCGGTGCCCGGCGACGGCACGAGCAGGCGCACGCTGGCGGCGGGCTCGTCCACCGTGAACCCGGCCAGCTCGGGGCCGGCGAGGGTGAGGCGCACCATGCGTGGCGTGAGGCGCATCACCCGACGGACGGCGACCCGGCGGAAGGGCGGAGGCGGGCGGCGAGGTCGGATGGTGGCCACGGCGTTCCAGCCTCGCAGGTCGGTCGGGCGGCGACTGCGGCCTACTGGCGGCTCATGGTGGATGTCACCACCGCTATCACCATCGAGCGCCCGGCCGACGAGGTGGCGGCGTACGCGGCCGACCCGGCCAACGCTCCCGCGTGGTACGCCAGCATCCGCTCGGTGGAGTGGCGCACCCCGCCGCCCGCCGCACTGGGCTCGCAGGTCGCCTTCGTAGCCCGCTTCCTCGGGCGCACGCTGACGTACACCTACGAGGTCGTCGACTTCGCCCCGGGCGAGCGGCTGGTCATGCGCACGGCGGAGGGGCCGTTCCCCATGGAGACGACGTACACGTGGGGGCCTGCCAAGCCGGGCACTACCGACATGACGCTGCGCAATCGTGGCGAGCCGCGCGGCTTCTCCAAGCTCATGGCGCCGTTCATGGGGTTCGCCATGCGGCGGGCCAACAACAAAAACCTGCGCCGGCTGAAGGCGATCCTCGCGGCGCGCCCGACGGCGTAGGCCGCCATCCGCAGCCGCCCGCGGCTACGAGCCGTTGGGTCGGCCGGCGTGCCGTTCGACGATCTCGACGGCGACGGCGCGGACCTTGCGGTTCTGGTTCTGCGACGCTCGCTTGAGGATGTCGAAGGCCTGCTCCGGCGTGCACCGCTGGGCGGCGATGAGAATCCCCTTGGCCTGTTCGATGACGGCGCGCGACTCCATCGCCTCCCGGAGCTGGTGCGAGAGCTCGTAGGCCTCGGCGTACGCCGAGGCGTTGGCCGCGGCGATGCCGACCTGGTCGGCGAACAGGCACGCGATGGTGCGGGCTGCGTCGTCGTACTCCGGCCGCGACCGGGAGTAGAGGTTGAGGGCGCCGTGCACCACCTCGGGATCGCCGAGCGGGACGGACAGCACGGACTGCACGCCGCGCTTCCTGGCTTCGCTGGTGAACGGAGGCCACCGACGCTCCACAGCGATGCTCACTTCTTCCACGCCGCGGTGGCGGATGGCGGCCAGGCAGGGCCCATCGCCCGCTTCGTACTGCGTCTCGTCCAGGGCGAGCGCAGCCTTGTCGGTGCAGACCGGAGTGGCCGGTGTGCCGCGCTTGAGCATGGTGATGCTGGCCAGGTCGCAGCCCGGCACGGTCTCGGTGGCGATGAGCGCCACGCGCTCGAGCATCATCTCCAAGCTGTCTTCGCCGGCGAGAAATCGCCGGAGCGCTTCGCGACCGCCGTCCAGGCCGTCAGAGCCCGTATCTGCCATTAACGCCTCCCGGAACGGGAGTCAGTCGCAGATCCTGATCGGCTTCAGACAGGCGGCTGGCTCGCTGTCACGGTACTCCAAGTCGCTCGCGATTCCGACGGCGGCCGGAGGCACGCCGGGCACTTCGATTTTCGGGAGTGTGCTGTCGGCGATCGGTCGGTCGGGCACTATGGCGTTGCCGTGGACGACACGTTCGAGAGCATCCTCCTGGCCGCGCAGGCCGGCGGCGAGTGGGCGGTGGCGGAGTTGTTCCGCTCGACGCACCCCGCCTTGGTGCGCTACCTCGGCGCGCGCCTGGGTCACGATGCCGACGACGTGGCGTCCCAGGTCTGGTTGGAAGCGGCCCGGTCACTGCGCTCGTTCAGCGGTGACGAGGCGGCTTTCCGGCGATGGCTGTTCACCATCGCCCACCGGCGGATGGCCAACGAGCTGCGTAATCGCCACCGTCGTCGCTCGACGGCGACTGCCGACGACGTCCTCGAGTGGTCGGCCCCGTCGTCGGCGAGCGCCGAGGACGAAGCCGTCGATGCCGCCGGAGGCGACCGGGCTGCCGCCATGATCGCCGCCGTGCTGCCCCCCGAGTTGGCGGAGATCGTGCTCTTGCGGGTGGTGGCGGGCCTCTCGGCCGACGAGGTGGCCGAGATCACGGGCAAGCGCGCCGCCACCATCCGGGTGCTCCAGCACCGCGCACTGCGGCGGCTCAGGCGGGCGGCCGAGGAAAATCTGACGGAAGGCGTAACGCCATGACCCTCTCCGGGGATTACGACGACGAGATGAAGCGTCCCGACATCGACCCGAGCACCGCCGACCGGCTGCTCGACGGCATCCCCGCCGCCGACGCACCGCCCCGGTTCGAGGCCGTCGCCCGCCTGTTCGAGGCGGCGTCGACCACGGCGAAGGTCGAGCCCGACCCGGCATTCCTCGCCGCCATGGCGGAAGCGATCGTCTCCACCCCCACTCACCGCACTCACACCACCGCCCGGAGGCGTTCCGTGATCTCCCACCTCATCGCAAGCAAGCTGGCTGCTGCAGGACTCGCCGGCGGCATCGTCCTGTCGGGAGGCGTCGCCGCGGCGGCCACCGGCAACCTGGGCTCCAGTGCCCAGGACTTCCTGTCCGAAGCGGCGGCGAAGGTCGGTTTCGACCTTCCCGCCTCCGACCGCTCCGAGCGCGGCCGTTCGACCGCCGACGAGGCCGACCGCAGTGATGCCGAGACGCCGGCACCTGCCGACGAGGGCAAGGGCGGCGACGTCTCCGACATCGCTCGCACCACCGAGTCGACGGGCGTCGACAAGGGCGCCGAGGTCTCCGGCACGGCGAGCGACGGCAGGAGCCAGGCCGGCACGCACGGCGCCGACACGGCCCCGGCCGCTCCCGCGGGCGGTGCGTCTTCAGGCGGCTCCGCCCCCGTCGAGACGCCCAACAGCGGCGGCACCGGGACCGCTGACGGTGCGACCGATGGTTCCAGCACCACGGGCACCGGGACGGCCGAGGAGACGAGCGGCGGCCGCAGCAGCAGCGGCGCCTCCAACGCTCCGGAGGCTCCGGCGAGGCCGTAAGCAACCTGCGAGCCCCATAGCGAAGAAGAAGGCCCCGCCGCTGCTCGGCGGGGCCTTCGCTCTACTGCCACGAGGTGGTCGTCAGGGTCAGAGCGCGGCTCGCTTCGCCTCGTAGACCTCCATGGACGGGGGCTCGGCGGCCAGCGCCACGACCGCTTCCACGAAGTGCGACTGGCTAACGCAGCGACCGTGTGAGATCGGCACCCCTTGGCGTCCGCCCAGGCGAAGAAGCTTGCCCCGGTGCAGGGAGCCATGTCGACGGCCATCGACTTCCCCGTCGAGGCGGCTGACCGCCTCAAGGGTGGCCGATTCCGAACGGCGATTTACGATGGCGGGCGGCGACTCATTGAGAAACCAGTCGAGTGGAAGGTCGAGGACCCGCGCGACTCGGGCGAGCTCCAGGGCGGACACCCGGCGAATTCCTCGCTCGACCTTCGCCAGGGCACTCCGGTCAAGACCCACCGCATCGGCGAGCGCCTCCTGGGTGAGCCCAGCCGGATTCCGGCCGAGAGCGACCCGTTCGCCCAGCTCCGCCTGCGTCTCGATCACTGTGCGAAATGAGCACAGGATGTTCTCGGGCCGTCACTCAGGCACTCGTCGCACGGGGGTCCGCGTCGAACGGGAAAACCAACCCGCCGTGGACGGCGGGCACCACGCTCACCAGGCCCGGGGCGGTTCAACCTTGCAGGCCGTCGCCATCGTCTCGGTCGTCAGCTAGTGGAAGTCGACGAGGAAGGCAGTGGTGTCGTCGCTCAGGACACCGTGGTGGTCCAAGACCGTATGTGAAAGCTGACGGACGGTCTCCGCCGCATCGAGACCCTCGCGGGAGCGGACCCCGAGGAGCTCGACGAGGCGTTCCTCCCCGAAGTCTTCGCCGCCGGGTCGGTGGGAGTCGACCACACCGTCGGTGATGAAGAAGACGCGGTCACCTCGCTGGAGAACGTCATGAGCGACCTCGATCACACCGTCACCGATCACGCGGTCGCCGGCGAGGCCATGACCGAGTCCGGCCGGCAGCGTCGGCTCGCACGACATTCGGCCCACGACGTTCCCGTCGCGGACCAGCAGAGGCAACGGGTGGCCGACGTTGATCCACGTGAAGGCTCCCCCGGTGAGGTCGAGCCGCCCCAGGATGCACGTGACGTATTCCTCGCCGTGACCTCTCGCCGCGATGGCGGCGTCCATGGCCAGGTAGGCAGCCTCGAGGTCGAGCCCCGAACGTCGGCTGTGGCGGTAGCTGCTCACGGCAAGATGGGCGAGCTGACTG
>JAHWLA010000168.1 GCA_019347595.1 Actinomycetota bacterium | reverse complement strand
TGTGCCAGGTCACCAAGAACCCCATCGGCACCAAGGGCGCCCGCCTCACCCAGGAAGTGTCGCTGCCCGGGCGCTTCGTCGTCCTCATTCCGAACAGCGACACCTACGGCATCTCCAAGCGGCTGCCCGACGACGAGCGCAAGCGCTTGCGCCGCATCCTCGACGACGTGCGCCCGGCCGGGCACGGCCTCATCGTGCGCACCGCGGCGGAGGGGGCGACGCCCGACGAATTGCGGCGTGACGTCGCCCGCCTGCTCAAGCAGTGGAACGACATCGACGCCAAGGCCAAGCGGTCGAAGGCGCCGGCGTTGCTCTACCGCGAGCCCGACATGGCGGTGCGCGTCATCCGCGAGGAGTTCAACCGCGAGTACCGGGCCGTCGTCATCGACGATCGCGCCCTGTATGAGGACGTGCGCGACTACGTGGCGAGCATCAGCCCCGAGCTGGCCGACCGCGTCGAGTTCTACGACCCCGACAGCGAGCCGCTGCCGCTGTTCGAGCGCATGCACGTGCACGAGCAGGTGCACAAGGCGCTGGACCGCAAGGTGTGGCTGCCGTCGGGCGGGTCGCTCATCATCGAGCGCACCGAGGCGCTGACCGTCATCGACGTGAACACCGGCAAGAACGTGGGCACGTCGAGCCTGGAGGAGACGGTCTTCCGCAACAACCTGGAGGCGGCCGAGGAGGTCGCCCGCCAGCTTCGGCTGCGCGACATCGGCGGCATCATCGTCATCGACTTCATCGACATGGAGATCCGGAAGAACCGCGACGAGGTCATCCGGGCCTTCCGCAACGCGCTGTCGCGGGACAAGACCCGTACCCAGGTGTTCGACATCTCGGAGCTCGGCCTGGTGGAGATGACCCGCAAACGGGTGTCGGAGGGGTTGGTGGAGTCGTTCAGCCAGACGTGCCCGACCTGCACAGGCCGCGGCATCGTCTTCGACGACACCCTGCTCTGACCGTTCTGGTCCCCCAATCCCGGTCCAGGGATCGGGATTGGGGGACCAGAAGCGCATCGCCTACACTGGACCGCCTATGTACGCAGTCATCAAGACCGGGGGCAAGCAGGAGCGCGTGGCCGAGGGCGAGCGCGTCCGCGTCGAGCTCCTCGGCAAGGGCGAGGGCGAGGACGTCACGTTCACGCCCCTCCTGCTCGTCGACGGCGACACCGTCGTGACCGGCGGCGACCTGGCCGCCGCCACCGTCTCCGCCCGCGTCATCGGCGAGGAGAAGGGCCCCAAGGTCCGCGGCTTCACCTACAAGAACAAGACCAACCAGCGGAAGCGCTGGGGTCACCGCCAGAAGTACACCACGATCGAGATCACCGGGATCTCCAGGGGTTAGGCAGCCATGTCCAAGACCAAGGGTGGAGGTTCCACCAGAAACGGGCGGGATTCCAACGCCCAGCGCCTCGGCGTCAAGGTGTTCGACGGCACCGCCGTCACCGCGGGCGCCATCATCGTGCGCCAGCGCGGCACCAAGTTCCACCCCGGCATCAACGTAGGCCGCGGCGGCGACGACACGTTGTTCGCCCTGGCCTCGGGCAAGGTGAAGTTCGGCGCCCGCAAGGGCCGCAAGCTGGTCGACATCCTTCCCGCCGACGGCTAGCCGGCCACACCGATTCGTTGCGGCGCCGGGCCTCCGTGGCCCGGCGTCGGCGCGTCCACCCGCATACTCCGCCCGATCATCGACACCCGGCTCTCCGTGGAGGCGATGGCCCACGTAGTGTCCGGCGTGATGCGTTCTCTGTCCACGGCGGTCGCCGTCCACGTCGAGGAGCTGCGCTGATGTCCGGGTTCGTCGACGAGGCCCAGCTCCACGTCAAGGCGGGCAACGGCGGCGCGGGCTCTGTGTCGTTCCGGCGCGAGGCGCACACGCCCAGGGGCGGTCCCGACGGCGGCGACGGCGGCAAGGGCGGCGACGTGTGGCTGGTGGCCGACCACGACGTGGCCTCGCTGCTCCAGTTCCGCGACCACCCCCACCGGGGCGCCGGCAACGGCGGGCACGGCGCGGGCAAGGCCCGCCACGGCGCCAACGGAAAGGACACCGTCGTCAAGGTCCCCGTCGGCACCGTGGTGAAGGATCTCGAAGGCAACGTGGTGGCCGACCTGGCCGACGACGGCGACCGCTGGCTGGCGGGCGCGGGCGGCCGCGGCGGCAAGGGCAACGCCCGCTTCCTTTCCAACCGGCGCCGGGCGCCGACCTTCGCCGAGCAGGGGGAGGTAGGGGAGGAGCACTGGTACAACCTCGAGCTCAAGCTCATGGCCGACGTGGCCCTCGTGGGGTTCCCCAACGCGGGCAAGAGCACGCTCATCTCCCGCATCTCGGCGGCCAAGCCCAAGATCGCCGACTACCCCTTCACCACCCTGGAGCCCAACCTCGGGGTCGTCCGCTTCGACGAGCACGAGTTCGTGGTCGCCGACATTCCCGGGCTCATCGAGGGAGCGAGCCAGGGCAAGGGCCTCGGCCACCGCTTCCTGCGCCACGTGGAGCGGGCGCGCGTGCTCGTCGTCCTGCTCGACCTCACCGGCGACCCGGCCGAGCAGGAACGCATCCTCCTCCAGGAGCTGGGCCGTTACCGCCCCGAGCTGCTGGACCGGCCGCGGATCACCGTGGGTTCGAAGGCAGACATGGCGGCGGTGCCGTGGGACGGCATGTCGATATCCGCGATCACCGGCGACGGGCTGCGGCCGCTGCTCGGCAAGGTGGCCGAGCTGGTCGACGAGGCGCGTCGCGAGATCCCGGAGGGCGTGGGCTTCGTCGTCCACCGCCCGGAGGCCGAGGGGCTGATGGTGGAGCGCAGCGACGACGGCGGCTTCGTGGTGCGAGGCCGGGCCGCCGAGCGGGCGGTGGCGGTCAGCGACATCACCAACGCCCAAGCCCTCGCCTACGTGCAGGGCCGGCTCAAGCGCCTCGGCGTCGACCGGGCCCTGTCGCGAGCGGGCGCCAAGGAGGGCGACATCGTGCACATCGGCGGCTTCAGCTTCGAGTACCAGCCGTGATCGTCGTCGTGAAGATCGGCACCTCGTCGCTGACCGACGAGCACGGCGAGATCGCGCTCCATGCCATCGAGAAGCTGTGCAGCGAGGTGGCTGCGTTGCGGGGGCTGGGCCACCGGGTCGTGGTGGTGACGTCGGGCGCCATCGCCGCCGGGCTGCCGCCGCTCGGCCTGGCCGGCGCCCGTCCCACCGACATGCCGACGCTCCAAGCCGTCTCCGCCGTGGGGCAGGGCCGGCTGGTGCGCGTCTACGACGACGTGCTCGCTCGCCACAACCTGGTGGCCGGGCAGGTCCTGCTGGCCCCCCTCGACTTCGTGCACCGCTCGCAGTACCTCCACGCCCGCCAGACGCTGACGCGCCTGCTCGACCTCGGGGTCGTCCCGATCGTCAACGAGAACGACGCCATCGCCGACGACGAGATCCGCTTCGGCGACAACGACCGCATCGCCGCGCTGGTCGCCCATCTCGTGGGCGCGCAGGTGCTCGTCATCCTCACCGACACGCCGGGCGTGCTGACCGCTGACCCGCGCCTGCACGCCGACGCCACGCTCATCGAGGAGATCATCGAGGTCGACCACGAGCTGGAGGCGGTGGCGGGTGGCGCGGGGACGGCGCGCGGCAGCGGCGGCATGGCGTCGAAGCTGGCGGCGGCCAAGATCGCCGCCTGGTCCGGCGTGCGAGCCGTCATCGCCGCCGCCGACCGGCCCGGCGTGGTGGTCGGCGCGGTGGCCGGTGACGCCGGTGTCGGCACCGTGGTGCGGCCCCGCGACCGCCGGCTGCCCGCCCGCAAGCTGTGGATCGCGTTTGCCGTGGGGTCGTCGGGGACGATCGTCGTCGACGACGGCGCCTACCGGGCATTGACCGGTCGCAACACGTCGCTGCTCCCCGCGGGCGTGGTCGACGTGCAGGGCGACTTCGACGCCGAGGACGCCGTCGAGTTGGCCGACACCTACGGGCGGGTGTTCGCCAAGGGATTGTCGAGCCACACGGCGGCGAGGGTCAAGGAGTGGGCGGGCCGGAGGACCACCGATCTGCCGGTCGACGTCCCCCACGAGATCGTCCACCGCGACAACCTCGTCGTCCTCCCGTGAAAACGCGAAGTGTGCGGAGTTGGGCCGCTCCAGCGGCCCCAACTCCGCACACTTCGCGGGTTAGCGGGGGTTGCGCCACATAAGCCATGTGGGCGGGCCCTTGGGAAGGGTGACTTCCTCCCGCACCTCGAATCCGAACCGGCCGTAGTACGGCACGTTCTCCGGCTTGGACGATTCGAGGTAGGCGCCGATGCCGTGCTCGTCGCAGCGGGTCAGCACCGGCTCGATGAGCGCCGTCCCCACCCCGCCGCGTTGCCGCGACGGGTCGGTGCCCAACACCCCGAGGTAGTAGTGCGGTTCGTGCGGATGGTGGCGGTCGACCAGCGAGAGTCCTTGCAGCCCGAGCGGCAGACGGCTGCGGAGGATGGACGCCATGGCGGGCGAAGTGCGCAGGATCTGCCCCAGCGTCAGCTTCCACGCGCCCGGTGGGGTCCACAGTGCGGCCCCTGCCAGGTCGCTGGTGGTCCACGCCTCGTCGTGCCCGAGGTACCGCACGCGCAGTGTGAGGGCGAACATGCGGCCCAGCCGGTCCATGCGGCGCGGTGCACCGGGCGGCACCAACCACTCGATGACCGGGTCGTCCTCGAAGGCCCGCGCCAGCACGGCACCGAGCTTTTCGACGTCGGCGTAGGTGGCCTTGCGCACGGCGGTCATCCACCGAGTCTGCCGTAGACTTTGCCCGTGCCGCTCACCCTGTTGCCCGAGCTCGGCCGCCGCGCCAAGGCGGCGTCGCGTGTCCTCGCCGGCGCGTCCACGGCGGCCAAGGACGACGCCCTCCGCACCGCCGCCGACCTCCTGGTGGAGCGGACCGACGACATCCTGACCGCCAACGCCACCGATGTCGCCCGGGCCGAGGACGCGGGGACGACCGCCACGGTGGTCGACCGGCTGCGCCTCGACGCCCGGCGCATCGAGGGGATGGCCGACGGGCTCCGCCAGGTGGCCGCGCTGCCCGACCCGGTGGGCGAGGTGCTCGACGGCTGGGCCCGTCCCAACGGCCTGCGCATCCGCCGGGTGCGGGTGCCGCTCGGTGTCGTCGCCATCATCTACGAGAACCGGCCCAACGTGACCAGCGACGCCGCCGGGCTGTGCCTCAAGTCGGGCAACGCGGCGTTCCTGCGGGGGTCGTCGGCGGCCATCACGTCGAACATCGCCGTCGCCGCCGTGCTGCGCGCGGCCATCGGCAAGGCGGGCCTGCCCGAGGACGCGGTGGTGCTCGTCGAGGAGACCAGCCACGAGGCGGCCGTGGAGTTCATGCGTCTGCGCGAGTCGATCGACTGCCTGATCCCGCGAGGCGGGCCGTCGCTGATCACGTCGATCCTCGACAACGCCACCGTTCCCTACGTGATCGACGGTGACGGCAACTGCCATGTGTACGTCGACGAGGCGGCCGATCTCGACATGGCGCTGTCGATCATCGTGAACGCCAAGACGCAGCGGCCCTCGGTGTGCAACGCGGCGGAGTCGCTGCTCGTGCACGAGGCGGTGGCCGCCGACTTCCTGCCCCGGGCCGTCGAGGCGCTCGACGGCGTCGAGTTGGTGGGCGACGAGGCCAGCCGGCGCATCGTGCCGTCGATCGGCGCCGCCACCGACGACGACTTCGGGCGGGAGTTCCTCGACCTGAAGCTGTCGGTGGCCGTGGTGCCGTCGATCGACGCGGCCATCGACCACATCGGCCGCTACGGCTCCGGGCACACCGAGGCCATCGTGACCCGCGATCTGGCGGCTGCGACTCGGTTCAGCCAGGAGGTCGACGCCGCCGCCGTGGTGGTGAACGCCTCCACCCGGTTCACCGACGGCGAGGAGTTCGGGTTCGGCGCCGAGATCGGCATCAGCACCCAGAAGCTGCACGCCCGCGGCCCCATGGGGCTCCGGGAGCTGACCACCTACAAGTACGTCGTGATGGGGGACGGGCAGGTCCGCACGTAGTGGCCCGGTTCGAGTCTGCGGAGGCGGTGCAGGCCGACCTGCGGGCCGTCGACTACCTGGCCGACATCGCCGCCGCCGGCGTGGTCTTCCTGGCCGACCGCCTGGGCAAGCCGGTGCTGGTCGAGGGTCCGGCCGGCACGGGCAAGACCGAGCTGGCCAAGGCCGTGGCCCGCATGTCGGGGAGCCGGCTCATCCGCCTGCAGTGCTACGAGGGGCTCGACGAGGCCAAGGCCCTCTACGAGTGGAACTACAAGAAGCAGCTGCTGCGGATCCAGGCCGAGCG
>JAHWLA010000167.1 GCA_019347595.1 Actinomycetota bacterium | reverse complement strand
TGCGCACCCGGGTGCGCACTTCCGCAACGAGAACGGGCGGGGCCGGTAGTCTCACCGGCCATGCGCAGAGAGGTTCGCCAGTGACGGGCGGCGAAGTCGCCGCCATCATCGCCTCGGTAGCCCTGGTGGTGGCCGTGGTCGCCCTCCTGTTCGCACTGGCGGCGCTGACCAAGACGCTGCGCACCCTGCGCACCGCGGTCGAGGACCTGCACCGCGAGACCATGCCCGTGCTCGGCGACCTGCGCTCCACGGTGAGCACGGCCAACGCCGAGCTGGTCCGGGTCGACTCGCTCCTCAACACGGCCGAGTCGGTGGGGGCCACCGTCGACTCGGCATCCCGCCTGGCCTACCTGGCCTTCTCCAACCCGCTGATCAAGGTGCTGGCGGTAGCCAGCGGCACGGGGCGGGCGGCCCGATCACTGCGTCGTAGGAAGTAGATGTTCAAGCGCCTCTTCTGGCTCGTCGTCGGCGCCGGCTTCGGCTTCGGCGTCTCCTTCTGGCTCATGCGCTTTGCGCGCGAGACGATGACCCGCTACTCGCCCGAGCGCGTCTCCGCCGACCTGGGCGGCGCCCTCAAGCGGTTCGGCGAGGACCTCCGCGCCGCCGCCACAGAGGCGCGTGAAGGCATGCGCGAGGCCGAAGCGGAATTGCGGGCCAAGGTCGAGCCCAGCCGCTAACCCCGCCGCCGGCCGACTCGGTAAGTCGCCCGGGTACGGCCCGGCCCGCCGGTAGGCTCGAAGGCGTCATGGACGCCACCGCTGCCTCGCTGCGCAACGCCTTCGTCGACTTCTTCGTCGAGCGCGGCCACACGCCCGTTCCCTCGTCGAGTCTCATCCCGCACGACAAGACCGTGCTGTTCACGGTGGCCGGGATGGTGCAGTTCAAGCCGTACTTCCTGGGCGACGAGGTGGCCCCGTTCAGCCGGGCCACCACCGTGCAGAAGTGCTTCCGCACCCTCGACATCGACATCATCGGCACCACCGCCCGGCACTGCACGTTCTTCGAGATGCTGGGCAACTTCAGCTTCGGCGACTACTTCAAGGAGGGCGCCCTCCCGTTCGCCTGGGAGCTCGTGACCGAGGTGCTCGGCCTCGACCCCGAGCGCCTCTGGGTCACCGTGCACGAGACCGACGACGAGGCCGCCGACCTCTGGCACCGCCTGGTCGGCGTCCCCACCGAGCGCATCCAGCGTCTGGGGGACGAGGACAACTGGTGGGCGATGGGCGACAAGTACGGCCCCGGCCCGTGCGGCCCGTGCTCCGAGATCTACTACGACCTCGGCCCCGACTACGGCCCCGACGGCGGCCCGCTGCACGGCGGCGAGAACCGGTTCGTCGAAATCTGGAACCTCGTCTTCATGCAGTACAACCGCATGCCCGACAAGAGCCTGGTCGAGCTGCCCAAGAAGAACATCGACACCGGCGCCGGTTTCGAGCGCATCCTGCCGATCCTGCAAGGCGGCTATTCGGTGTTCGAGACGGAACTGATGCGCCCCATGGTGGCGGCCGCCGAGCGCATCACCGGCCGGCGCTACGGCGACGACGAGCGGGTCGACGTGAGCCTGCGCATCATGGGCGACCACGCCCGGGCCATGAGCTTCCTGGTCAGCGACGGCGTGTTCCCCTCGAACGAGGACCGCGGCTACGTGCTGCGCCGCATCGTGCGGCGAGCCGTCCGCCACGGCTTCCAGTTGGGCGTCGAGAAGCTGCTGACGCCCACCCTGGTGGAGGCGACCGTCGACACGTTGGGCGAAGCGTGGCCCGACCTGGTGCGCAACCGCGACTTCGTGGTCGACGTGGTCACCCGCGAGGAGGAGCGCTTCCGCCAGACCCTGAAGTCGGGATCGACGATCCTCGACGAGGAGATCGGGCGCGCGGGCCGGGTCAGTGGCCCGGCTGCCTTCCGGCTGCACGACACCTTCGGGTTCCCCATCGAGCTCACCACCGAGATCGCGGGGGAGCGCGGGGTCGACGTCGACCTGCCCGGGTTCCAGGAGTCGATGGAGGAGCAGCGGCGGCGGGCCAAGGAGGACCGCAAGGCGGCGAGCGGCGGCAACGCGGTGCCCACCGAGGCGTACCGCGACATCCTCGACGAGTTCGGGACGACGGAGTTCACCGGTTACGCCGAGTACGAGTCCAAGGCGCGAGTGCTGGCGGTCGTGCCCGCGGGCGACGAGCGCGTCGAGATCTTTCTCGACCGGACCCCGTTCTACGCCGAGGGCGGCGGCCAGGTGGGCGACACCGGCACCATCACCACCCCCACCGGCACGGCGCGAGTGCTCGACACCACCTACGCCCTGCCCGGGCTCCATCGCCACACCGCCCAGCTCGCCGAGGGCGAGATCACCGCGGGCCAAGAGGCCACCGCCGCCATCGACGCCGACCGTCGGGAGGCGATCCGCCGCAACCACACCGGCACCCACCTCCTCCACTGGGCGTTGCGCGAGGTCATCGGCACCCACGTGAAGCAGCAGGGCTCGTTGGTGGCGCCGGAGTACCTGCGCTTCGACTTCAGCCACCACTCGCCGGTGGGCGACGAGGAGCTGGCCCGCATCGAGGCCATGGTCAACGAGCGCATCCTGGCCAACGAGCCGGTGCGCGCCTACGAGACGTCCAAGGACCAGGCCGAGCAACTCGGCGCCATCGCCTTCTTCGGCGACAAGTACGGCGACTACGTGCGGGTGGTGGAGGCCGGCACCCGGTCCATGGAGCTGTGCGGCGGTACCCACGTGGGCGCGCTGGGGATGATCGGGCCCGTGAAGGTGCTGTCGGAGAGCTCGATCGGGTCCAACATGCGGCGGATCTTCGCCCTGACCGGCGCCGCCACGCTCGACCACTTCCGCCAGGAGGAGCGGCTGCTGGCGCAGGCGGCCGACCTGCTGCGGGCCAAGCCCGAGGAACTGCCCGACGCCGTCCAGCGCACGCTGCAGAAGCAGAAGGCGCTGGAGGACGAGCTCAAGGGGCTGCGGGCCCAGGTGGCCAAGGCCGAGTCGGGCACGCTGGCGGCCGAGGCGGTCGACGGGTGCGTGGTGCTCCGCCGCGACGGCATGGCCCAAGACCAGCTTCGCGACCTGGCGCTGGCGATCCGCGACCAGCCGGGTGTACGTGCGGTGGTGCTGGTCGGCACGCCCGACGGCGAGCGGGTGGCGCTCGTCGCCGCCACCGCCAAGGAGAGCGGCCTGCAAGCCGGCGCCCTGATCGGTGAGGCGGCCAAGGCCGTCGGCGGCGGCGGCGGGGGCAAGGGCGACGTCGCCGTGGCGGGCGGCAAGGACGTGACCGGGATCGACCGGGCGTTGGAAATCGTCCGTGCCGCCCTTGGCCTGGCTTGACCGGCGCCCGGGTCCTGTCGGGGCGGGCGCCCTTCCCGTCCTCGGCAGGCCGAGGACGGGTCCCTTCCCTTCCCCGCCACCCGTGCGCCTCGTCGGTGGCCTTGCCGCCGCCACCAGGCTCATGAGAGTGATTGGGATCGATCTGGGGTCGAAGCGGATCGGGGTGGCGACCAGCGACGCCACCGGCACCATCGCCTCGCCGTACACCGTCATCCAACGGCACGGCCGCGACCGCCAGGCCGACCACCGCGCCATCGCCGCCATCGCCGCCGAGATGAAGGCCGAGCGCGTCGTCGTCGGCCTCCCTCTCTCCCTGTCCGGCGACAAGGGCCCGGCGGCCCAGGCGGCCGAGGCGGAGGCGGCCGAGCTGGCGGCCGTTCTCCCCGTCCCCGTGGAGACGTGGGACGAGCGGCTGACTACGGTGAGCGCCGACAGGTCGATGATGGAGATGCGCATGAAGGCCGACGCCCGCCGCCGCGTCGTCGACAAGGTGGCTGCTGCAATCCTGCTTCAGGCGTGGCTCGACGCCCACCGGAGCCCGGCATGACCGTCCTCTACGACGACGAGGCCGTCTACGAGCCCATGCCCCCCGAACGGAGCGGCGGGGGCGGGCGCCGCGCCGTCCGTGTCGTGCTCGTGGTGTTCGTGCTCGTCCTGTTCCTCGGGGGCGCCGCCTCGCTCTACGTGCTGGGCCAGGTGCGGGGATCGTCGGGCGGGGCCGAGGTGGCGTTGGAGATCCCCATGGGGTCGTCGACGGCCCGCATCGCCGCCATCCTCGACGACCGGGGCGTGGTGTCGAACGCCCGGCTGTTCCGCCTCTACGTCCGCTTCAAGGGAGCAGGGCCGTTCCAGGCGGGCGAGTACACCTTCCGCGAGGACCAGAGCTTCGCGTCGGTGATCGAGACGCTCGACGGCGGTCCGGCCGTCGAGGTCACACGGCTCACCATCCCCGAGGGGTTCACCGTCAAGCAGGTGGCCGACCGGGTGGGACGCATGCCGAACCGCTCCGCCGAGCGGTTTCTCCAGGCTGCCGAGAGCGGCCAGGTGCGCTCGCAGTTCCAGCCGCCGGGCAGCACGAACCTGGAGGGATTTCTCCTCCCCGAGACCTACGAGTTCGACCCTGAGGACGACGAGCTGGCCATCCTCACCCGCCTGGTGCAGGCCTTCGACACCACCGCCGTGGAGGTCGGCCTCGACCAGTCGCAGGCCAAAGTCGGTCTCACGCCTTACGAGACGATCATCGTGGCCTCCATGGTGGAGGAGGAGACCAAGCTCGCCGAGGAGCGGGGCAAGGTGGCCCGCGTCATCTACAACCGCATCGAACGGGGCGAGACGCTCGGCATCGACGCCACGCTCCGCTACGGCCTCAACCGGCCCACCGAGCCGCTGCGCCGGAGCGATCTGGCATCCGACAACCCGTACAACACGCGGAAGTTCAAGGGGCTGCCGCCCACGCCGATCGCCTCGCCCGGGCGCCTGTCGCTGCAAGCGGCGCTCAACCCCACGCCGGGGCCGTGGTTCTTCTACGTGCTGGCCGACCGCGACGGCCGTCATGCCTTCGCCGTCACCATCACAGAGTTCAACCGCTACAAGGCCGAGGCCCAGGCCAAGGGGCTGCTCTGAGGATCGGCGCGTCCACGCGGCTGGCAGGCGTCATCGGCGATCCGGTCCGGCATTCGCTGTCGCCCGTCCTGCACAACGCCGCCTTCGACGCGGTCGACCTCGACTGGGTATACCTGGCCTTCGAGGTGCCCGCGGGCTCGGCCGGCGCCGCCGTCGAGGGCATGCGGGCGCTCGGCATCGATGGGCTGAACGTGACGATGCCGCACAAAGCGGACGTCGCCGCCGCCGTGGACCGCTTGTCGCCGGTGGCCGAGCGCCTCGGCGCCGTCAACACCGTGGTGCGCCGGGGCGGTGTGCTGGTGGGGGAGTCGACCGACGGGGCGGGTTTCGTCGACGCCCTGCGGTCGGACGAGGGGTTCGAGCCCGCGGGCAAGCGCTGCCTGGTCATCGGGGCGGGCGGGGCGGCGCGGGCCGTGGTTCTGGCCCTGGCCGACGCCGGGGCGGCCGAGGTCGTGGTGGCCGGGCGCACGCCGGAGCGGGTGGCAGCGTGTGCCGAGCTGGGCGGCCGGGTGGGGGCGGTGGAGGATGCGGCCGACATGGACCTCGTCGTCAATGCCACGCCTGTGGGCATGGGAGACGACACCGACCTGCCCCTCGACCCCTCGCTCCTCGGGGCAGGCCAGGTCGTGGCCGACCTCGTCTACCACCCGCTCACCACGCCTCTGCTGACCGAGGCGCGCGCCCGAGGCGCGGTGGCTGTCAACGGTCTCGGGATGCTCATCCACCAGGCGGCGCACGCCTTCCGTCTGTGGACCGGCGAGGAACCGCCCTTGGGCGTGATGTCGGCCGCCGCGCTGCGGGCGCTCACGCACTGAAGTTCCTGGGAAGAAGTGCCGATGAGTGAGTGATCGAGCTCTCGGAGGTCCCCCGTGTCGCTGCACGGAACGCTTGAAACCTTTGCCCTTCCCGACGTGCTCGCGCTGCTGGCCGCCACCAAGAAGACCGGTGAGCTGCGAGTGGTCGGCGGGAAGACGGACGGACGCGTGTGGTTCGACGCGGGCGCGGTCGTCGGCGCCGAGGTGGGACGGGCGGCCGGGTACGTCGACGCCGTCTTCGAGCTGCTCCGGCTGCAGTCCGGCAAGTTCTCCTTCGACGCCGACAAATCGGCGCCTGCCCCCGGCGAGCCCGGCGCCGTCGAGGCGCTGCTGGCCGAGGCCAAGGCCCGCCTCGAGGAGTGGCAGAGCATCGAAGCCGTCATCCCCTCCGTCCAGTGCGGGGTGTCGCTGGCGTCCGAAGTCGACGACCCGCACGTGATGGTGACGGGCGAGCAGTGGCGGGCGCTGGTGGGCGTGGCCTCCGCAGGCACCGTGTCGACGTTGATCGACCACCTCGGCGCCGGCGAGTTCGACACCTGCCGCACGCTGAAGGGGCTGGTGGAAGCGCGCCTCGTCCGTGTCGGTGAGGCACCCG
>JAHWLA010000166.1 GCA_019347595.1 Actinomycetota bacterium | reverse complement strand
TCGCGCCCAGGCGCCCGCGGGTGTTCGCGGTATGCCCACCACCGCCCGGCGTGTTGCTGGTCCGCCAATCCCGCAATTTGGGGCGGGATCCCCGTACCACAACGACGGTGAGGGGGCCGAGCGGTGACGGCGCCGATGGCGGTGCCGGGACGGCGGGCCGTCGTGGGCGGGCCGGTGCTCGTCCTGCTGGTGACCGCCGTCGTCGGCTTCCTGCTCGTCAGCCAGTTCCAGAGCGACGAGCGGCTGACCCAGCGCCTCGAGGCCGAGAGCGAGGAGGACTTGGCCCGCATCCTCGCCAACCTCAGCGCCGAGGCCGACTCGCTGCGGGAGGAGATCGGCACGCTCCGGGTGCAGCTCGCCGACCTGGAGGCGAGCAGCCGCAGCGAGGAGTCGGCGGGCCGCGCCGCCCAGGAGCAGCTCGACGCCCTCAAGGTGCTGGCGGGCACCGTCCCGGTCACCGGCCCGGGAGTGGTCGTCGACATCACCGACCCCGACCGCACCGTCACCTACGACTCGCTCATCGACGTGGTGCAGGAGCTCCGCGACGCGGGGGCCGAGGCCATCGCTGTGAACGGCCGACGTGTGGGCGTGGCGTCGGCCTTCGCCGAGGACCGCTCGGGCGGCGTCATGCTCGACGGCGCCCCGCTCACCGCGCCGTACACGGTCTCGGCCATCGGGCAGCCCGCCACCCTGGAGGGCGGGTTGAAAATCCCCGGCGGCGCACTGGATACGCTCGGCGCCCTCAAGGGGGTGCGCGTCGAGGTGGAGCGGTCGCCGAAGCTCGATCTCCCGGCGCTCACCAGGGCCCCGTCGCTGCGGGTGGCCCGTCCGGTAGGGTCCGGCTCATGAAAGGGCAGTTGGCATGAACGTCCCCGACGAACTCCGCTACACCTCCGACCACGAATGGGCACGGCTGGAGGACGGGCGGGTCCGCATCGGCATCACCGACTACGCCCAGGACTCGCTCGGCGACGTCGTGTTCGTACAGCTCCCCGAGCCGGGCGCCACGGTGGAGGCGGGTGGCGCCTTCGGCGAGGTGGAGTCGACCAAGTCGGTCTCCGACCTCTACGCCCCGGTGGCGGGCACGGTGGTGGAGGTCAACGGCGAGCTGGCCGACGCCCCGCAGCGCCTCAACGAGGACCCCTACGGCGAAGGATGGATCTGCGTGGTCGAGCCCTCCGACGCGGCGGCCGTCGAAGGCCTCCTCGACGCCGAGGCGTACCGCGCCCTCATCTCCGGCTGATCGCGGGCAGTAGCGTGGAGAGCGTGTTCTGCAACAGGTGCGGGCATCGCAACCCGGCGGGCTCCAACTTCTGCTCGTCGTGCGGCGCGCCCCTCGACCACCCGGCCGGTGAGGATACGACGGTCACGCTCATCGCAGGCGAGGGTCATGCCGAGGTGGTCGACGACGAGATCAGCGTCGTCCTCGACGACGTGCCCGCGGGCACCGGCATGGTGGTCGTCAAGCGCGGCCCCAACGCGGGCTCGCGCTTCGTGCTCGATGCCGAGGTCACCCGGGCCGGACGCCACCCCGACAGCGAGATCTTCCTCGACGACATCACCGTGTCGCGCCGCCACGCCGAGTTCGTGCGCCAGGGCAAGGGCTACGTCGTGCGCGACGTCGGCTCGCTCAACGGCACCTACCTCAACCGGGAGCGGATCGACGAAGCGCCGCTCGCCACCGGTGACGAGGTGCAGATCGGCAAGTTCAAATTGGTCTTTCTCTCGGCGTCGAACGAGGGCTAGGGGCTGGTGGCCGAACGGGCCTATCTGTCGATCGGGGAAGTGCTCTCGCTCCTGAAGGACGAGTTCCCCGACATCACCATCTCCAAGATCCGCTTCCTCGAGAGCCAGGGCCTGCTCGACCCCGAGCGGACGCCCTCGGGCTACCGCAAGTTCTACGAGTCCGACGTCGAGCGCCTGCGGTGGATCCTGCGCCAGCAGCGCGAGCACTTCCTTCCGCTCAAGGTCATCAAGGGCAGGTTGACCGGCGACGAGGTGGAGGAGGCAGGCGGGGGAGTGGTGGCGCCCCCTGCACCTCCGGTGGAGGTCGAGGGTGAGGCGGCTCCTGTGCCGCGGCCCGAGCCCGACGTGGCGCCCGAACCGTCGGCCCCGCCCACCGCCGCGCCCGTGCGCCGCGCTCGGCCGTCGGCCACGGCCGCCTCCCCGCTGTCGGCGGGCGCCTCGGGCGTGAACCTCACGGCCCAGGAGTTGGCCGACGCCAGCGGGCTGCCGCCCGAGCGGGTGGCCGAGCTGGAGAAGTACGGGTTCTTCACCGGGCGCCCGGTGGCGGGGACGGTGTACTACGACGAAGAGGCGCTCATCGTGGCCGGGCTGGCCGCCGGGTTCCTGAAGTTCGGCATCGAGGCGCGGCACCTGCGGGCGTACAAGAACGCCGCCGAGCGGGAGGCCGGGCTGTTCGAGCAGGTGGTCACCCCGTTGCTCAAGCAGCGCAACCCGCAGGCTCGCCGCCAGGCGGTGGAGACGCTGGGCGAGCTCAGCGAGATGGGCGGGCGGTTGCGGGCCGCCATGGTCCGCCAGGCGCTCAAGGGCCTGGTCGGGGGTTGACCCCCGACGGTTCTGGTCCGCAGATCCCGGCCGTAGGCCCCGGATCTGCGGACCAGAACGCCACGGTGGTCGTCGGGCGGGAGGAGTTGCGGGCGGGCGTCGCCCGGCTCGGCGCCGAGATCGGCGCCGACTACCCCGACGGCGTCGTCCTCGTCGGCGTGCTCAAGGGATGCATCCCGTTCCTCGCCGACCTGGTGCGCGCCCTCACCGTCCCCGTCGAGGTCGACTTCCTCGCCATCTCGGCATACGCCGAGGGCACGGGCCGCGTGCGCCTGGTCAAGGACCTCGACACCGACATCGCCGACCGCGACGTCGTCCTCGTCGAAGACATCGTCGACACCGGCCTTACGCTCACCTACCTCCTCGGCGAGCTGCGCCACCGCGACCCGCGTTCGCTGCAGGCGTGCACGCTGCTCGACCGCACGTCGCAGCGCATCGTCCCCACGCCGGTCCGCTACGTCGGCTTCGACGTCGACGACGACTACGTGGTCGGTTACGGGCTCGACCATGGGGAGCGGGGCCGCAACCTCGACATGGTCGTCGCGCTCGATCAGGGCGACGCGGACGCGTACGTCGAATCCTTGTTGCACGGGTAGGGTGGGCCGCATGGTGGAGATGCACCTCACCGCCGTTCGGGTGGAGCTTCCGACGAACAACCCGGTGGTGCTGTTGCAGGAGATCGAGGGCGCGCGCCGCACGCTGCCGATCTTCATCGGCGCCCCGGAAGCCACCGCCATCGCCTTCGCCATCCAGGGTGTCGCCACGTCCCGCCCCATGACGCACGACTTGTTTCGTGACGTGCTCACCTCGCTCGGCATCACCCTCGACCGGGTGCTCATAACCGAGCTTCGCGAGGGGACGTACTACGCCGAGCTGCACCTGAGCACCGAGGGCCGCGCCACAGTGGTGTCGAGCCGCCCGTCGGACGCCATCGCGCTGGCCGCCCGCCTGGGCGCGCCGATCTTCGCCGAGGACGAGCTCATCGACAGCGAGGGCGTGCAGCTCGCGCCCGACGACGACGAGGACGACGAGGTCGACGGCAACCCCGACGAAATCGTGTCGCAGTTCCGGCAGTTCATCGAGGGCGTGCGACCGGAGGACTTCACCTCGTAGCAGGTGGCGCGATCTGCACGTTGACGTGCCCGTTCGCGAGGTTTACCCTTCTCACACCGGCGTAACTACGCCGGTGTTACCAGGTCGCAAAGGACTTCCCCCATGTCTGAAGCCGGGTACCGCGGTCCCAAGGTCTGCTCCATCGTCGGTATCACCTACCGACAGCTCGACTACTGGACCCGCACCAACCTCGTCCGAGCATCCATCAGCGGCGCCAAAGGCAGTGGCACGCAGCGGCTGTACTCCTACGGCGACCTGCTGGAGCTCAAGGTGATCAAGCGCCTGCTCGACGCAGGCATCTCCCTCCAGCAGGCCCGCAAGGCGTTGGAGGTGCTGCGCAGGAGCGGGGGAGAGGTGGCCACCGCCAACCTCGTCCTCACCGGCACCAACTCGGTGCTCGCGCAGTCGGGCGAGGAGATCACCGACTTGCTGCGCGGCGGCCAAGGCGTGCTCAACATCCTCCCGCTGGCCGGCGTGGTGCAGGAGCTGGACGCCGCCATCCACCGGCTAGTGCCGGCCGACGAGGCCGACGAGGCGGACGTCGCCGCGTCGGAGGAGGCCCCCGCCGACGGACAGCAGGCGCAGGCCGCGAGCGCCGGAGGGTAGCCCTGGCTCTGCCCCACGAGGCCGTCCGTTTCGCCCACAACTCGGAGCGGCAGTTCGCCAAGCTCCTCGACTTCTACGGCGTGGCGTGGGAGTACGAGCCCACCGAGTTCGTCCTCGAACGCGATCGGCAGGGCAACCCCTCGCAGGCCTTCCGGCCCGACTTCTACCTGCCGGGGTACGACCTCTACATCGAGATCACCACGCTGAACCAAAAGCTCGTCACAAAGAAGAACCGCAAGATCCGACGGCTGCGCGAGCTGTACCCCGACGTGAACGTGAAGGTGTTCTACCAACGCGACTACCTGCGCCTGCTGGTGAAGTACGGCCTCGAACAGCCCTCGCAACTCGCCGACCAGTTCGACGACGCCGAGCCCGTCGCCCTCGACTTCGGGCTGCCGAACGAGCTGCGCGCCGCCCCCTAGTGTGGGGAGCGCGATGACCGACGCCCCCCTCCGTCACTCTCCGCTCGACGCCTCGCACCGCGCCTTGGGCGCCAAGCTCGTGCCCTTCGGCGGCTGGGACATGCCGCTGGCCTATCCGACCGGCACCCTGGCCGAGCACCTGGCCTGCCGGGAGGACGCCGTCGCCTTCGACGTCAGCCACCTGGGCACCGTGCGGGTCGGGCGCGATGGCTTCGACCGGCTCCAGGCGGTGCTGACCAACGACCTGGCCCGCATCGCGCCGGGCCGGGCGCAGTACACCCACCTGCTCGACGAGTCGGACGGCTCGGTGCTCGACGACATCATCGTGTGGTGGCGCCACGACGGCGACTTCGACGTCATGCCCAACGCCTCCAACACCAGCCGCGTGCTCAACGCCCTCGGGGGCGACGACGTCACCGGCGAGCGGGCCATCGTCGCCGTACAAGGCCCCGGCGCCCGGCGGCGGGCGGGGCAGATCGACTCCATGCTGGCCGAGATCCCCCGCTTCGGCGTGGGGCCGTTCACCTTCGCGGGGGTCGACTGCGTGGTGGCGGGCACCGGCTACACCGGCGAGGACGGCATCGAGTGCGCCGTGCCCGTGGCCGTGGCCGAGCGGTTCTGGCAGGCGGTGCTCGACCTCGGGGTCCAGCCCGCGGGGTTGGGCGCCCGCGACACCCTGCGCCTGGAGGCGGGCCTCCCGTTGCACGGCCACGAGCTCGGCCCCGGCATCACGCCGCTGCAGGCCGGGTTGGGCTGGGTGGTGGCGTGGGAGAAGGGCGAGTTCCGGGGCCGGGCCGCGCTGGCCGCCGAGCGTGAGCGGGGCATCGCCCGCCGGTTGCGCGGGCTGGAGGTCGACGGTCGCCAACCGCTGCGGGCTGGTTGCCCGGTGGTCGTCGACGGCAAGCCGGCCGGTGAGGTCACCAGCGGCAATTACTCACCGGTGCTGCAGCGGGGGATCGCCATGGCGTTCCTCCCGCCCGACGTCGAGCCCGGCGCGTCTGTGGCCGTCGACGTCAGGGGCCGCACTGTGCCGGCCCGTGTCGTGAAGCTCCCGTTCGTCTCCAAGAAGAGGTAGGCCAGTGGGCCACTACGTCCCGCACACCGAGGCCGAGATCGACCAGATGCTCGGCTTCATCGGGCTCTCGTCGCTCGACGAGCTGTTCGACGCCGTCCCCGCCGCCCTGCGCCTGGCCGCCGGGTCGCTCGCCATGGCCGACGGGCTCAGCGAGTTCGACACCATCGCCGAGATGGAGCGGCTGGCCGACCGCAACCGCCGGGTGGGCTCGTCGCTGGTGTGCTTCGCGGGCGGCGGCGCCTACGACCACGAGGTGCCCGCGGCCGTGCGCCGGCTGGCGTTCCGCTCCGAGTTCGTCACCGCCTACACGCCGTACCAGCCCGAGGTGTCACAGGGCGTGCTGCAGGCGCTGTTCGAGTACCAGACGATACTGGCCCGCCTGACCGGCGTGGAGATCGCCAACGCCTCGCTGTACGACGGCGCCTCGGCGTGCGTGGAGGCGGTCAACCTGGCGGTGGCGGCCACCGGGCGATCCGAGGTGTGGGTGAGCGGCGGCGTCCACCCGCAATGGCGCTCGGTGATGCAGACGTTCGCGGCGGGCACGGGCCATGAGTTGGTCGACGTGCCGCTGGTCGACGGCGTCACCCGGTTCCCGTCGGAGGGCGCGCC
>JAHWLA010000165.1 GCA_019347595.1 Actinomycetota bacterium | reverse complement strand
ACGGCGAGCACCGCCGACTGCTGGCCCACGGGATCGTGGGGCTGGCCGAGGGGACCAGTCGCCACTGGATGGCGCACCAGCTCGACCTCGATCCCGACGTGCTGGCCCGCCGCATCGCCGAACTGGCGTGGGCAGGCCTGCGCGGCATCACCCGCGACTGACGCCGCTGTTCCCCCTTCTCGTTGCGGAACTGCGCACGGGGGTGCGCACTTCCGCAACGAGAACGGCGGCGGGGCTTACTTGATGTGGATGCCGGAGATGGCGCGGCTGATGACGAGCCGCTGGATCTCCGAGGTGCCCTCGAAGATCGTGTAGATCTTGGCGTCGCGGTGCCACCGCTCCACCGGGTACTCCCGCACGTAGCCGTAGCCGCCGAGAATCTGGATGGCCTCCTCGGTCACCCGCACCGCCGTCTCCCCCGCGAACAGCTTCGACATCGAGCCCTCGCCCGCGGTGAACGTCTTGCCTGTGCGGCCCATCCACGCCGCCCGCCACACCAGCAGCCGGGCCGCGTCGATCGACGTCTTCATGTCGGCCAGCTTGAAGGCGATGGCCTGGTTCTCGATGATCGCCTTGCCGAACTGCTTGCGCTCCTTGGCGTACTCCAGCGCGTACTCGTAGGCGGCGCGGGCGATGCCGACGGCCTGGGCGCCCACGGCGGGACGGCTGGCCTCGAAGGTCGCCATGGCCGCCTGTGTGCGGGCCGACTTCCCCTCCCGGGCGCGGGCGATGCGCTCGTCGAACTTCTCCTTGCCGCCCAGCAGGCAGCGGCCGGGCACCCGCACGTCGTCGAGGACCACCTCGGCGGTGTGCGAGGCCCGGATGCCGTGCTTCTTGAACTTCTGGCCCTGCGACAGCCCCGACGTCCCCGGCGGCACCACGAAGCTGGCCTGCCCGCGGGAGCCCAGGTCGGGCTCGACCGCGGCCACGACCACGTGCACGTCGGCGATCCCGCCGTTGGTGATCCACGTCTTGGTGCCGTTCAGCACCCACTCGTCGGTGGCCTCGTCGTAGACGGCGCGGGTGCGCAGCGACGACACGTCGGACCCTGCGTCGGGCTCGGACACGCAGAAGGCGGCGAGGTTCAGCTTGTCGTTCTCACCCTTGAAGCACAGCGGCACCCACTCCATGACCTGCTCGGC
Organism: Actinomycetota bacterium; assembly: GCA_019347595.1. Classification (GTDB taxonomy): domain Bacteria; phylum Actinomycetota; class Acidimicrobiia; order Acidimicrobiales; family JAHWLA01; genus JAHWLA01. Next base: position 5,274 of record JAHWLA010000165.1, on the reverse strand, counting down.
GGTGCCGTTGGCGAAGATGCCCGCCACGCCGAGGGTGGTGCCGAAGATCGACAGGCCGATACCGGCGTCGCCCCAGAACATCTCCTCCATCACGATCGGCAGGAGCAGGCCCGCCGGGTCGCCGAAGGCGTTGGCCACGAAGTCGAACGAGTAGAGCCCGATCTCGGCGGCCTGCTCGATGACGGGCCACGGGGTCTCCTCCCGTTCGTCCCACTCGGCGGCCACGGGCCGCACGACGTTCTCGGAGAAGTCGTGGACCCACTTCTGAATCTGGAGTTGGTCCTCGTTGAGCTCCAACGAAAATTCCGACATCGAGGGCGACCTCACAGGAGACGGGCCGATGCACGGCCCAGCGAACGGGCGTTGTTACCGGACAGTAACATGCCTGCCCGACGCTGTGCTAGTCCCCTTTTCGCAGTGCTGGTGAAACAAGTGCGACGGCGACGGCCATGAGGGCGGCCCCGCCGACATAGGGCGCGGGCACACCGACGTGCTGGAACGCCGCCCCGCCCGCCAGCGGCCCCACCACCCGGGCCACGCCGCCCGCCGCCTGCTGCACACCGAGGACGCCGCCTCGCCGGTCGGCGCCCACCCGGCCGGCCAGGATCGACGACATGGTGGGCGTGACCAGCCCCTGCCCCACGATGAGACAGAGCACGGCCGGCACCAGGGCGGGCCAGGAGTCGACGGGGCCCAGCGCCAGCAACCCGACGCCGTTCAGGACGAGGCCCGCTTGCAACGTGCGCCCCTCGCCGAACCGGTCGACGACCGGCCCGAGCACGCGCACCTGCACCAGCACGAGGACCACGCCGATGGCGGCGAACAGCCCCCCGATGGAGGCGATGTCGAGCCCCAGCCTGCGCTCGGCGAACAGCGAGAAGGTGGCCTCGAAGGCGCTGAACGCCACCAGCGAGACGAACGACACCACCACCAGGTCGACCACGCCCCGCCGCTGCCACGGCACCTGCTCCAGCAGCGGTCGGTCGACGGTACGGCCGGGATGGGTCTCGGGCAGCCGCTTGGCCGCCACAACGGCGTTGACGGCGGCGATCGCCGCGGCCAGGAGGAACGGGACGTGCGGCCCGCCCAACGCGGCCAGCGCCCCGATGGCGGGGCCGGCCACGAACCCGAGCCCGAACGCCGCACCGAGCAGGCCCAGGAGGCGGGCGCGCTGCTCGGGCGGCGCGATGTCGGCCACCGCGGCCTGGGCCACCGACACGCTGGCGCCGGAGATGCCGTCGACCACCCGCCCGATGAACAGCACGGTCAGCGACCCGGCCAGCCCGGTGATGAGGCTGCCCACGGCCGTGCCCGCCAGCGACAGCACGAGGATCGGCTTGCGCCCCACCCGGTCGGACAGGCGCCCCCAGATCGGCGAGAAGAGGAACTGGGCAGCGGAGAAGGCGGCCACCAGGGCGGTGGCCGAGAACGCCCGGGCCCCGTAGCGCTCCGCGTAGAGGGGGAGGATGGGCAGTACGATCCCGAAGCCCACCAGGTCGAGCGCCACGCACACCCAGATCGTCCCGAACCCCGGCGGCAGGTTCCCTCGTCCCGAGTCCATATGCGACGGATTCCGTCGCATATGGACTCGGGACGGGCGGGGCACGGGGGACAGCAGATGGGGCGGTGCAGGTGTCCGTCAAGTCCGAAACGGCAGGAGCCGATCACCGGTGTGGCGAAGTGTGCCCACGTATCGCGCGTGAGCGGTCGCTGACGGAGGTCAAATGGGTCGAAACCGGACGGGAACGCTGGCAACGGACCCCGCCGCGACCGACGGCACCCTGGCGGCGCTGGCTGCCGACGGCGACGTGGCCGCCTTCGAGGAGCTCTATCGCAGGCACGCGCAGGCCGCCTGGCGCGTAGCCCAGTCGGTCACCCGCAACCGCGAGGACGCCGCCGACGCGGTGGCCGAGGCCTTCACCCGCGTGCTCAAGGCCCTGCCCGCGGGCCGCCTCCGCGACAACGCCAACTTCCGTTCCTACCTGCTGACCTCCGCGCGCAACGCCGCCCTCGATGTGCACCGCCGCACCGGGCGCGTCCGGCCCACGGGCGACAGCGCGGTGTTCGACTCGCCGTCGGGCAACACCCCGTCGGACACGGCCGAGGACAAGGCCGACATCGCCATGGTGGCGGCCGCCTTCAGCAACCTCCCCGAACGGTGGCGCTCGGTGCTGTGGCTCACCGAGGTGGAGGGCATCCCGGCGCGCGAGGCCGCCACCATGCTCGGCGTGTCGGCCAACGGCGTGGCCCAGCTCGCCGTGCGGGCCCGGGCCGGGCTGCGCGAGCGCTTTCTCCAGGCCCACCTCGCCGGCCACGGCGTGGAGGCCCGCTGCTCACCGACGGTCGAGCGCCTGGGCGCCTATGTGGCCGGCGCCCTCGCCCCTCGCGACCTGGCCAAGGTCGACCAGCACCTGGCCGGCTGCGAGACGTGCCGGGAGCGACTGGCCGACCTCGAGGACCTGGGCTCGTCGCTGCGCCGCATCGTCCTCCCCTTCCCGCTCGGGCTGGCGGCGTTGGCCCTGGGCAAGTTCGAGGCGCAGGCCGCCGCCGCCCTCGCCGCGGCGACCGGCGCCGCCGCCGCGGGCAGCAGCAGCGGGACACCGACCTGGCTGCTCAAGGCCCAGCGCCCCCTGGCCGTCGCCTCGGCGGGGCTCATCGCCGCAGGGATTGTCGGCATCGGCGTCGTCGGCCAGCCCGACGACATCCTGCGACCGGGCGGCTTCCGGCGCACGCCGCCGCCCGCCGACCTGGCCGCTCCTGCCGTCAGTTTCGTCCCCGCGGGCTCCTTCTCGTCGCCGAGCGCCACCGGCACCGTCGGCACCGGCAGCTCGGGGGTTTCCGGCTCGACGGGCGGAGCGACAGGCGCTGGCGACGACGGGGCGAGCACGACAGCGTTCGACGACGCGTCGCCGAACGAGGAGCGCGAGCGCAGCCTGCCCGACGACACAGGCGGCAACGGCGGCAACGGGACCACGACCACCACCACGCCGCCCACAAACACAACATCGACGCCGCCCACCACCGCGCCCGAACCCAAGGCGCAGCTCACGGTGACGGTGAACGGGGGCAGCGCGGGCTCCGCCACGGTGGCCGCGGGCACGGGCGACGGGTCGTGCACCGCCATCAAGGTCGGCCCCGTACACCCGTCGTGCACAACGCCGCCTCCCTCGAGTGACAAGACGGTCGTGATCGAGACCGACGGCAGCCTGCTGGGCGAAACCGGCGAGAAGACAGTCGGGCTTCCCTAGAGCCACGGGCTGCCGTTGGTCCGAAGAGAAACGAAACGCCCGGCCGCGCAGGCCGGGCGTTTTCGTTTGCGTACCGCCCTGGTCTCCTAGACGGGCCGCACGCTGGCAGCCTGCAAGCCCTTCGGTCCCTCCTGGACCTCGAACTCCACAGCCTGCCCCTCTTCCAAGGCGCGGTAGCCGTTCATCTGAATGGCGCTGAAGTGAACGAACACATCAGCCCCATCGGACTGCGAGATGAAGCCGTAGCCCTTCTCGGCGTTGAACCACTTGACAGTTCCGGTCGCCACTGTGGCGATCCCCCTTCGTGCGTTGCTTGGATCAAGGGGAATTGCCTATGCGCCAGCTCCCCGGCGGCGAACGGTAACAGCAAATTGTCCGTTCGTCACCGATGTACGCGGGTGCCCTCGGCGGTGTCTTCCACCACCCATCCGCGGCTCTGGAGCTCGTCCCGCAGGGCATCGGCGCGGGCGAAGTCGCGAGCGGCGCGCGCGGCGTCGCGCTCGGCCATCAGCGCCGTCGTCTCGGCGTCGATGTCCTCGCCGCCGGCCCGCAGTTCCAGCCCCAATGCCCGGGCGATCTCGCGCGCGGCGGCGGCCGCGCAGGCGTCGTCCCCGGCGTTGGCCTGGCCCACGAGATCGAACAACAGCGCCACCGCCTGGGGCGTGCGCAGGTCGTCGTCCATCAGCTCCCGGAAGCGAGCCAACGCCGCAGGATCGGGCTCGGCCGCGGGCGACGGGAAGCGTCGGGCGAAGGAGTCGAGCCGATCCAGGCCCGACTCGGCGTCGCCGATCGTCGCCGGCGTCACCTCCATCGGCGAGCGGTAGTGCGAACGCAGGACCAACAGGCGGTAAGCGCGGGCGTCGTGGCGAGCCAAGAGGTCGGTCAACGACGTGAAGTTGTCGAGCGACTTCGACATCTTCTCCCCGCCCACTTCCACGAAGGCGTGATGCATCCAATGCCGGGCGAAGCCTTTGCCGACGGCAACCGCTTGCGCCCGCTCGTTCTCGTGGTGCGGGAACATGAGGTCGAGCCCGCCGGTGTGGATGTCGAAGCCGTCGCCCAGCAGGTCGAGCGACATGACGACGCACTCGGTGTGCCACCCCGGCCGCCCCGGTCCCCACGGGGACTCCCACGACGGCTCGCCCGGCTTGGCCTTCTTCCAGAGGACGAAGTCGATCGGCGAGCGCTTCTGCTCCTCCACCTCGACGCGGGCGCCCGAGCGCAGCGAGTCGAGGGACTGGCGGGCCAGCAGCCCGTAGTCGGGCACCGACTCGGTCACGAAGTAGACGCCGTCGTCCGTCTCGTAGGCGAGGCCCTTGTCGACCAGCTCGCCGATGAGCTCCAGCATGCGGTCGACGAAGGCGGTGGCGTGCGGGTCGTGGGTGGGTCGCAGCACACCCAGCGCGTCGACAGCGTCGTACCACGCCCGCTCGAACTCCTCGGCCACGTCGGCGGGCGACCGGCCCCGCTCGTGGGCGCGCTGGATGATCTTGTCGTCGATGTCGGTGATGTTCGAGACGTGCTCGACAGCGAGGCCCGACCACTCGAGGTACCGGCGCAGGATGTCGTAGACGAGCATCGAGCGGCCGTGCCCGATATGGGGGACGTCGTACACGGTCGGGCCGCACACGTAGAGGGAGATGCGCCCTTCGTCGCGAGGCACGAGCTCGCGGACCTGTCCATTTGCAGTGTCGTGGAGGCGCAGCACGCAAGTACCGTAACGCCCCGATGACGCCCAACGTCCCGGAAAAGCCGTCGCTCGACGGGCTCGAGGCCAAGTGGACGGCCGCGTGGTCCGACGCGGGCACGTACCGCTTCGACCGCACCCGGCCGCGGGCGGAGGTCTACGCCGTCGACACCCCGCCGCCCACGGTGAGCGGCTCGCTGCACGTGGGCCACGTGTTCTCCTACACGCACACCGACGTGGTGGCCCGCTTCCACCGCATGCGGGGCAAGGCCGTCTTCTACCCCATGGGCTGGGACGACAACGGCCTGCCCACCGAGCGCCGGGTGCAGAACTACTTCG
>JAHWLA010000164.1 GCA_019347595.1 Actinomycetota bacterium | reverse complement strand
GCTCGCGAGCTCGGCGGCGACGTCGCCGTCGCCTGCAACCGCCCGACGCTCACCCGCCTCCTGCGCACCACCGGCTTCGACCGCATCGTCACCGTGGCCGAGACCGTGGAGGAAGCGGCAGCCGCCCTCCAGAGCGAGGCCAGGCCGACCTAGTACGCGAAACGGCGGCAGAGGCCCGGGTTTCGCGTACGAGAACGAGTCAGGCGTCGCGGCGGGGGAGGACCTCCACCAGGCAGAACTCGTTGCCCTCGGGGTCGTTGGCGACCACCCACGTGATCTCCCCCCGGGCGTGCTCGCCGACGCGCTGCCCGCCCAGGCGCTCCACCTCGACCATGGCGGCCTCGCTGTCCTCCACGTACAGGTCGAGGTGTAGCCGGTTCTTGCCGACCCGCGGCTCGGGCACCTTCTGCATGAACAGCTTGAGCCGGCCCGGGTGCTCGTCGTCGGCCAGCAGGGCGAACGTCTCGTCGCCCGCGATGCGCGAGAACCCGGCGACGCCGCCCCAGAAGGCGGTCATGCCCTCCAGGTCGTTGCAATCGATGGTGATGTTGCCGATGCGGAATCCCGTCATGCGAACAACCATCGCCCGACCGCCGTCAGCCCGTCGAGGTCGTGCACGTCGCCCGCCAGGAACGGCACCCTCGCCACCGGTGCAGGCGCCACCCGGGCGGCCAGCTCGGCGAAGTGGGTCTCCTCCCGCTCGGCCACCTGCCGGAAGTCGGCCAGGTTGGCGTAGAACGGCGCCAGCGGCGTGCCCGCCAGCGACTCCGCCCGCGCCCGCACCGCCTCGGCGCCCTCGCGCAACTGCCCGCCCTCGCCGCCGAACCGCGGGTGCAGCCGGTTGACCACCAGGGCATCCACGTTGATCGACGACTCCCGCAGCTTGTCGGCGAAGAACAGCGCCTCGCCCACCGCGTCCCGTCGCGGCGATGCCACCAGCACGAACGCCGTATCGGGATCGGCCAGCAGCTCCTCCATGCGCCGGGCCCGCACCCGGAACCCCTCCTCCATCCCCTCGAAGGCCTGGAAGAACGCCACGGCGTCGGCCACCACCTCGCCGCCCACCACCCGCGAGATCGTCCGCAGAAACGCCTGCGTGGCCACGCTCACCGCCCGCATGTACGCCCGCGTCGGCATCATCAGCAGGCGGAACACCCGGTTGTCGAGAAATCGGGTCAGCCGCCGGGGCGCGTCCAAAAAGTCCAAAGCGTTCCTGGTCGGCGGCGTGTCCACCACCACCAGGTCGAAGCGCCCGTCGGCGTGCAGCTCGTAGAGCTTCTCCATCGCCATGTACTCCTGCGTCCCCGACAGCGCCCCGGCGATGTTGCGGTAGAGCCGGTTCTCCAGAATGGCCCGCGCCTGCTCGGGCGAGCCCGCGTACCGCGTGACCAACCCGTCGAACGTGGACTTGGTGTCGAGCATCAGCGCCCACAGCTCGCCCGGCTCGGGCCAGTCGCCCTCCACCCGGCTGGGCTCGTTGGTGAGCTCGGCCAGACCGAGGGCATCGGCCAGGCGCTTGGCCGGGTCGATGGTCACGACACACGCCCGCCGCCCGCGCCGCGCCCCCTCCACGGCGATGGCCGCAGCCGTCGTGGTCTTGCCCACGCCGCCCGACCCGCAGCACACGACCACGCCGTGCGAGCCCGCCAACGCAGCCAGTCCCCCCGCCGCGGTCACAGTGCCTCGATCCCCGACGCCAGCGCCGCAGCCAACGTGTCGACCTCGTGCAGGCCCAGCTCGGTGGTGAACAGGAACGGCAACCGCAACTGCGCCAAGGGCAAGGCCGACGCCAGCCGCGCCACCTGCTCGGCCTGCAACGCCATCCGGTCGCGCCGAAAGGCGGCGGCCGACGCCAGCGCCTCGGCCTCGCCCGGCAGCAGTGCCACGTCGGCCGCCTCGGCCGCCGCCGCCACGCTCACCTCGTCCAACCCCGGGCACGGCGGGTACAGCCCGTTCACCACCACCGGGGCCAAGGCGATGCCGACCCGGTCCTCCAGCTTGAACGCCGTCTCCGCCACCTCGTTGACCGGCGTCTCCTCCGGCATGGTCACCAGCAGGACCTGGCACCGCGCCGGGTCGGACAGCAGGTCCATCACGTCCTGCGCCTGCGCCCGGATCGGCCCCACCCGCACGGCGTCGAGCAGGCCCGCGGCGCTGGTCAGGAACGTCACCGCGTGCCCGGCCGCGGGCGCGTCGACGAGGATCAGGTCCGCCGTCCCCGCCCGCTCGAGCTGCTTCACCTTGCCCAGCACCAGGATGTCCTTGATCCCCGGCACCGCCGTGGCCACCACGTCGATGGCCCCCGACGACAGCAGCCGCTTCGACACCCGCTTCATGCCGTGGTCCTCGAGGTACTCCAGCAGGGCGTCGTCGGGCGTCAGCGTGCGGGCCCGGATCGCAGGCGCCAGCTCCACCTCGTCGTAGGTCAACGGGTCGTCGCGGCCGAAGGCCGCGCCCAGCCCGCTCTTGCCCTCCACCTCCACGATCAAGGTGTCGAGCCCGGCGTGCGCGGCCATGCGCGCCACCGCGGCGGTGACGGTCGTTTTGCCGACGCCGCCCTTCCCGGCGACGATGAGCACGCGGGTCTGGGTGCAGAACCCGGCCGCATCCATCGAATGCGCAGACTACTCACCGCCTCCCTCGCCCTCGTCGCCCTGCTCCTGGCCGCGCCCGCCGCCGCCACGCAGGCCCCGCCGCGCCCCGCCGCCCCGGGTGACATCCACGTCATCGAGGTGACCGGCCTGGTCGACCGGGTGGTGGCCGACTTCGTGAGCGACGCCCTCGACGGCGCCGCCCGCCGCGACGCGCAAGCCGTGGTTGTGCAGCTCGACACCAGCGGGGTGATCGTCGACGACGACCGCTTCGACGCCCTGCTCGACACCATGGCCCGCTCCGCTGTCCCCGTCACCGTGTGGGTCGGACCCAGCGGGTCGCAGGCCAAGGGCCGCTCCGCCCGCCTCGTCCACGCGGTCGCCGTCCGCGGCATCGCCCCGGGCGCCGACATCGACGACGCCCCCGACGACATCCTGCAGGCGCCCACCCTCGGGGACTTCATCGTCGACCTCGACGGCCGCACAGCCGGCGGGCACACCTTCGAGACGTCCGTGGTGGTGCAGGGGCCGGGTCAAGACCCGCGCCGCACCCCCACCGTGCAGATCCGCTTCGAGAAGCTCGGCCTGGTGCCCCGCTTGCTGCACACGGCGTCGAGCCCCTCGGTCGCCTACGTCCTCCTCGTCCTCGGCCTCGCCCTCGTCGTCTTCGAGCTCTACACCGCCGGTGTCGGCGTGGCTGCGGCCACCGGCGCCGTCTGCCTCGTACTGGCGAGCTTCGGCCTGGTCGAGCTCCCCACCCGGCCGTGGGCCGCCGCCCTCGTCGCCTTCGGCCTCTTCGGCTACGCCGTCGACGTGCAGGCGGGCGCGCCGCGGGCGTGGACCGGCATCGGCACCGTCGCCCTCGCCGCAGGCACCGTTCGTCTCTACGACGGCTACTCGCCCTCGCTCCTCGTCATGGTCCTGGTGGTGGCGGGGACCGCGCTGTTCATGGTGGCGGGCATGCCGTCGATGGTGCGGGCCCGCTTTTCCACCCCGACGATCGGGCGGGAGTCGATGGTGGGCGAGCTGGGCGAGGCGCTGGCGTCCGTCGACCCCGAGGGAACCGTGGAGGTGCGGGGCGCCCCGTGGCGGGCGCGCACCAACCGCTCGACCCCGATCGCCGCGGGCGACCGCGTCCGCGTGGTGGCGATCGACGGCCTGCTCCTCGAGGTCGAACCCGAAGCGGGCGGGGCGCGGGACTACCGCAAGCTCTGATGTCGCCCGCGGGTGACAAAGGCGGAAAAGACCAGGTCAGGCCCATGGTGCTCGCGAAAGTTCACACTTGAGACACCGGGATGCAGGCGGTAGGGTCGCCGTTCTGAAAGGGGGGTCGCGCGTGAGCGTCCAGACAACGACCGACGAGATGTGGCAGGTCCGGGCTGCGTGCCGCGGGCCGCAGTCAGCAGTCTTCTTCCCGCCTTCGTCCTTCGAGCGCAAGGACGAGAAGGACGCGCGCGAGGGCCGGGCCAAGGAGATCTGCGCCACCTGTCCCGTGCGCAAGCCCTGCCTGGACTACGCCATCCGCATCAAGGAGCCGCACGGAATCTGGGGCGGGCTCAACGAGGTGGAGCGCAAGCAGGTCCTCGCCCGCCGCGCGGGCTGAACCGCCCGACACGCACCTGACGGGAGCGTGGCTCCCCGTCCGCAGTGCTCGCGAGTGGTTACCATGCGCTCGCGATGGCAATCACCTTGCCTCTGGGCCTGTTGCGCGACGCCGACCCGCCGGACCACCTGGTGTGGCAGCGCACGACGGTCGACGGGCGCAGCGCCCTCTACGGGGTGGCGGGCGAGGGGCTGCCGGTCGTCTTCCTCCACGGGTGGGGTCTCGGGCAGCACGCCTACAAGCGGGCGCTCAAGCGCCTCGTGCAACTCGACTGCCGCGTCTACGCCCCCGCCCTGCCCGGCTTCGGCGGCACCCCCGACCTGCCCGGCCCGCATGTCACCTTCGAGGCCTACGCGGGCTGGGTCGAGCGCTTCATGGAGGCGGTAGGCCTCGACGAACCGGCCTTCGTGGTCGGGCACTCCTTCGGCGGGGGCGTGGCCATCAAGCTGGCCCACGACCACCCCGACCGGGTGCGCACGCTGGTGCTCGTCAACTCCATCGGCGGGTCGGCGTGGTCGTCGGGGGAGCGGGGCGACAAGTCGATGGCCGAGCGCCCGCTATGGGACTGGGGCCTTCACTTTCCGCGTGACCTGCTCGACCCGGCCCGCATCACCCGGGTGCTCCCCGTGGTGCTGGAGGACGCCCTGCCCAACGCCATACGCAACCCGCGGGCGCTGTGGAAGGTGGCGAACCTCGCCCGTCACGCCAACCTCACCGTGGAGCTGGAGGAGCTCAAGCGGCGGAAGGTCCCCGTGGTCGTGCTGTGGGGCGACCAGGACACCATCATCCCCCGGGCCTCCTTCGACGCCCTCTGCGCCGCCGTCGGGTCGGAGGGCGAAGTGGTGGGCGGGTCGCACTCGTGGCTGCTGGCCGACCCCGACGCCTTCGGCGAGGTCATGACCAACGTCCTCAGCGTGGCCCGCCTGGCGCGCGAGGCGGAGACAGTCGAGGCCAAGCAGAAGGCGAAGGCGAAGGACGAGCGGGGGGAGAAGCGCCGCCGCCGGCTCCCGTTCGGGCGGGGCTGACGGCGGCGCTCCTCTGGGGGGGATCATTGGGGGTCGCCGCGCCACCCCGTGCCGACCTCGTGCCACTCGCGTCCAGGGAGGGCGGCGTGATCACCCGTGTCGACCGGGGAGTACGCGGATCCATCGAGGCGCTGCTGTTGCGCGGTCTGCTCGGCCCGGTCGCGATACCGCTTCGCCGTGTGTGCCGCATGTTGCACGACGAGTGACCAAGCCTTGGCGTAACGGTTGCCGACTCGAGGCACCTGCCGTGACCACTGGAGCGGCGACGTCACGTTCGATATGAACGTCATGCGTTCGAGGGCGCGATGGAGCGAGCTCCGAGTGAGGCGGGGACCGGCCTCGATCATCGCTTCGAGGAGGACCCGTGCGCTTATCACGGCCGCTTCGACCATCGCACTGCCCTTCCGGCTGTTGTCGAGCTGCGTGCTCCACGCATAGGCGGCTTCAAGGTTGTCCGCGTGTTCGCCGAACGGCGGGATGAAACCGCTCCACGCTGTGAGACCGTCGCACTGCTCATTACCGGTTTTGAAACACCCGTCGGCGAAGCCACTCGTCAAGAGCGTGGGGAGTGCCGCCAGACGGATCTTCGCCGGCTGAGGGTTCGCCGACAGCCACGTCAACGCGGTGCCGGGGAGCAGCGCCAGAAATACGAAGTCGCAGCCATGGTTGCCGCACGCTCGGCTGAACTCCTCCGACCGGGTGGCGAGGGTGGAGGCGACGGGGTCGACGGCGATGCTTGCTTTGACCGTCCCGCCCAGGCGGTTCACATAGGACTTCAGCGCCTCCGCAGCCTCGGACCCGAACCGGTTCGTCGCGTCGTGGACGACGGCGTACGTCCGGGCACCCTCCCCGTAGGCGTGATGAACGGCGGTTCGGGTGAGGGCGGCGGCCGATGTTCCGACGGGGTAGACGGCAGGCGAGGTGTGCTGATGGGCGGCCAGCCCGTCGCCCCCGACGACGGGGATCGCCATACGCTCGAACCGACCGTCCGCGATCGCATCATCGAACACGGGATCGAGCGGAAGCCCCATGACGGCCACGGCGTCGCCCGCTTCCGCGAGGTTGGAGTCGACCAGCTCGATCGCGCTTCCGCAGATGCTGCTCCGCTTGTTGAAGTCGTCGATAAGCCGTACAACGTGGTCGTACGGCGAGGGCTCGTCGATGCCCAACCACGTGGTGGGTCGGTGGGCGAGCACCTTGATCTTCCTGGCACCCGCCACAGCGGGCTCTATCCATTTACATCCGGCTCGCTTGGTGGGGAGT
>JAHWLA010000163.1 GCA_019347595.1 Actinomycetota bacterium | reverse complement strand
GTCGCCGCGGGCGACCATCAGCGCGTGCACGGCGCCGATGTGGTCGAGGATCCAGCGGTTGCCGTCGTCGACGATCTCGGGCGGGGCGTCGGCCGGGCCCTGGTAGGGGTGGGTGGAGAGCACGTCGAACGACCCGGACACGCCGGCGTCGTACATGCGCTTGAGCCAGGCGTCGTCGTTGAGCGACACGCTGCCGGCGACGACGAGGGCGTTGGGGTCGCCCGCCTTGAAGGCGGGGTAGGCGGCCCGCACCAGCGCCGCGTAGCGCACCGGGTCTGTGCCCACGAAGAAGGCCTCGAGGTTGGGCTCGTTCCACACTTCCCACGCCGCGATGCGGCCGCGGTAGCGCTCGGAGATGTAGCGGGCGAAGCGGGCGTACTCGGCCGGGTCGTCGGGCGGGGTGGTGGCGCTCTTGTTGCCGTTGGCCCACGCCGGGGTGTGCCACAGGGTGCCCAGGATCTTGATGCCGCGAGCTTCGGCGGCGGCGACGATGCGGTCCATCATGTCGGCCTGCCACTGGCTGATGACGCCCTTGCCGTGCTCCTCCCAGGCGCGCCAGCCGATGTCGATGCGGACCCAGCCGATCTTGGCCGCGGCCAGCTTGTCGAGGAGGGCGATGCGCTGGGCGTCGGTGTAGTCGCCCCAGGTGGCGTGGAACTGCACGCCGAAGGCGGGGGTGGCCGTGGTCGCTTGGGCGGGCGCTGCCGGCGCCGCCAGTTGTCCGATGGTCGCCACCATGGCAACGACTGCAATGCCTGCCAGCTTGCGCAACACTTCGCTCTCCTCCAAGACGAAACTTCCGTCCCACGGAGGGCGTGGTGCGCCCCCTGTTCGGTAGCTCGGCGGCCGTGGGGATCGCTCCCTGTAGGCCCGTGGCTTTGCGTCGTCCGGATTTCCCCGGAGTTGCCGTTTCGTGGGTACTTCCTGTGTCGGCGCGGCATTCGAGCGGCTGAAGTCCCAATCTGCACCGAGGCGGGGGTTACGCTCGCCCGGTGGCCGACGACGTCACCCTCCCCGTCGTGTTCCGAGACCTCCTCCGTCGGTGGAAGGTCGCAGTGCTCGTCGCCCTCGCCGTGGTGGTGGGCACCACGGCGTACGCCGGGTCGCTGCCCGACGAGTACACGGCGTCCACGGTCGTGGCGTTCGCGCCGAAGCCCTTGGGCAACGCCGGGGCGGACACCGTGCGCGTCGTCATGCCGCGCTACGTCGCCTACGTGACCTCGCGGGCCACGGTGAACCGGGTGGCGCCGTCGGTCGGTGAGCGGCCCGGCGTGCTGTCCCGGGCGGTGGCGGCGTCGGTAACGGTCGACAGCGCCAATCTCACGATCAGCGTGACGCTGCCCACGCCGCGCCGCGCCGCCGACGCCGCCGACGCGCTGGCCGCGGCCACCCTCGACTTCGCCGACACCGACCTCCTGCTCGACGCCGTGGTGGTGGCCCAGGCCCTCCCGCCCACGTTCCCGTCCGGCCCGCCCCGCCGGCTCTACCAGGCGGCGGGCATGGTGGTGGGGCTGCTGCTCGGCGCCGCCGCTGCCCTGCTGCTCGAGCGGGGCCGCCCCCGGGTGCGGTCGTGGCGCGACGTCGCCCTGCTCACCGGCTACCCGGTGGTGGGCCGTATCCCGCCCTCGCGGGTGCTGAGGGGCGCGCCGGCCGACGCCATGCTCGACCCCGCCGTGGGTGCCGCGGTACGGACGCTGCGCACCAACCTCGAACGTGCGTCGCGCGAGCGGCCGGTGCACGTGCTGGTCGTCACGTCGTCGCTGGCGGGCGAGGGCAAGACGACGGTGGCCGGCTCGCTGGCCGTCTCGCTGGCCCGCCTCGACGCCCACGTCCTGCTGCTCGACGCCGATCTGCGCAGGCCCGGCGTGCTCCGCCTGTTCCCCGGTCCCGAACGCCCCGGGCTGGCCGAGATCCTCCACGGGCAGGCCGACTTCGAGAGCACCGTGCGACCGGGGCCGGTCGCCAACCTGTTCGTGCTGCCCACCGCGGCCGACCCGGACGCGGGCGACCTGCTGGCCCGCCGCTTCTCCGACGTGCTGGCCAAGGCCCGTGAGCGGTTCGACGTGGTGGTGGTCGACGCGCCGCCGCTGCTGGGGGCCGACGATGCCCGCACCATCGCCACCTTGTGCGACGGCGTGCTGCTGGTGGTCGACGTCGACACACGGGCCGAGTCGGTCACCGAGGCGGCTGCCGCCCTCGACGCTCTGGGCGTGCGGGTGCTGGGCGCGGTGGCCAACCGGGCGCGCGACGCCCGAGCGCTGGGCAACTACGGCAGTTACGGCAGCTACGCCACGGCCCCGGAGCGACAGGCATGACGACGCAGAAGCCCCGCACGTCCGAGATGCACCCCGGCCCCGGCTTCCGGGTGCGGGCCGACGTGACGCGGGTGGCGCCCGAGGTGGTCGAGGGGTTCCGGGAGTTCGAGACGCCCGACGTCTCCGACCTCATGAACCGGCTCTACACCATGACCTCGGCCGTCTCGAACATGACCGATCCCGCCCTGCGCATCCTCGGCCCCGCCTGCACGGTCAAGGTCTTCCCCGGCGACAACCTCATGGTGCACAAGAGCCTCGACGTCGCCCGGCCCGGCGACGTGGTGGTGGTCGACGCCGCGGGCTCGCACAACACCGCCGTGCTGGGCGACCTGGTGTCGATGAAAGCGCGCCACCGCGGTATCAGCGGGTTCGTGGTCGACGGGCTGGTGCGCGACCTGCCCGCCATCCTGCGGCTGGGCGACTTCCCGGTCTTCGCCCGCGGCGTGACCCCCATCGGGCCGCTCCATCGCGGACCGGGCGAGATCAACTACCCCGTGTCGGTGGGCGGGGTGGTGGTGAACCCCGGCGACTTGGTGGTCGGCGACCTCAACGGCGTGGTGGTCGTCCCGCGCGAGAACGCGCCCGAGCTGTTGGAGCGCCTGCGGGCGCGGGCGGCGGCCGAGGCCGAGTACATCGCGGCGGTGGCGCGCGGCGAGTTCTCCAATGCGTGGGTGGACGGCATCCTGACCGCCGCGGGCGTGCCGCTCGACGGCGTCGATGCCGACGACTGACCGCTGGCCCGGTCCGCCCGTCGTCATCCTGGGCGGTGCGGTCAACGCCCTGTCGGCCGCCCGCAGCCTGGGGCGGCGCGGCGTCCGGGTGGTGGCGTTGGGCGAGTCGGTGGCGGTGCCTCCCGTGGCCTCGTCGCGCTTCGTGTCGGCGTATGTGGCCCGCCCTTCGGGCGACGTGCAGGCGGCGTGGGCCGCGTGGTTCGAGGCCAACCGCATCGGCGCCGTGGTGGTGCCCGCGGGCGACCACGGGCTGGAGTTCGTTGCCCGCTGCCGGGCGTCGTTGGCGTCGTGGGGGCACGGGCCGGTAGAGGCCGACGACGCGCTGGTGCTCGACCTGCTCGACAAGCAGCGGACGTTCGAGCGGGCGCAGGCGGCCGGGGTGGAAGCGCCGCGCGTGGCGATGGTGGCGTCGGCCGAGGCCGCCGTGGGGCTGTCGTTCCCCTGCGCGCTCAAGGCCGTGCAGTCGCACCGGGCGCCCGCGGCCATGCGGGCCAAGGGCGTGGTGGTGGGGTCGGCCGCCGAGGTCGCCGAGGCGGTGCGGGCCTACGGGCCGCTGCTGGCGTCGGAGATCGTGCCCGGCCCCGATGACGACTTCTGCTCGTACTACAGCTACTTCGTGGACGGCGAGCCGCTGTTCGGCTTCACCAAACGCAAGCTGCGGCAGTACCCGGTGCGGTGGGGGACGGGCACGTACCACCTGGCCGACGACGTGCCCGAGGCGGCCGAGGTGGGGCTGCGCCTGTTCCGGGCGCTCGGGTTGGTGGGGCTGGGCAACGTGGAGTTCAAGCGCGACCAGCGCGATGGCCGACTCAAGCTCATCGAGTGCAACCTGCGGCTGACCGCCGCCGACCCCTTGCTGCAAGCGTGCGGGCTCGACCTGCCGTGGCTGCTGTATGCCCGGGCGGCAGGGCTGCCGGTCGAGGTGCCGTCGTCGTTCCGGTACGGCAAGCGGCAGTGGCACCCGGTGCTCGATGCCCGGGCCTTCCTCGACTACCGGCGGGCCGACGGCATGGAGGCGTCGACGTGGGCGCGCAGCTTGCTCCATCGGCAGCGCCTGCCGTTGTTCGCGGCCGACGACCCCATGCCGTCGCTGCGCCAGGCGGCCGAGGCGGCTCGGGTCGTCGCCCGCAAGGTGGCCCGCCGATGACGCGGCCGCGCCCCGTTCCTCCGCGACGCTCGGCGGCGGCCAGGGCCGGGCGCAGCACGAGTGCAGCCGCAGTGTCGACCTTGCCGGCCGTCGCGGCCGGGCGGTCTCCGAGCGGCGGCCCCACCTCGACCGGGCCGGCCTTTCTGGAGGCAAATCTGCCCGCTAGGCGGGCCTTCCTGCCCCCGGAACGCTCGCCGGCGCTCGCGGCCGGGCGCGGCGGCGGCCCTGCGGCAGCAGGGTGCAGGCGGTGACCCCGCTGACCTCCCGTGCCTTGTTGGCGCTGGCCCGGCGGGGCAAGCCGGGCGCCGTGCTGGCCGCCCGGCTGGTCGGGGCGCGAGGCGAGGGCGACACCGAGGTGCCCGGTCGCCACGACCTGTACCGCGAGCTGTGGGACGAGGCGGCCGCCCGGTGCGGCGTCGTGGTGACCGAGCTGGGCGACGGCTTCCTGGCGCTGGAGCGGGGCGGGCGACGGCGGATCGTGTTCGACAACCAGGTGCCCCTCGACGACCCGGTCACGCTGCGGCTGGCCGCCCACAAGACGGCCGCCGCCCGCCTGTTGGGCGAGGCGGGCATCCCCACGCCCGTCCACGCCGCCTACTCCATCGACGACCTCCGCCCGGCTCGGCGCTTCCTGGCCGCCCACGGCCGGTGCGTGGTGAAGCCGGCCGCCGACACCGGCGCCGGGCTGGGTGTGACGTGCGGCGTCGAGTCGGCCGACGACCTGGCGCGGGCCTCGGTGCGGGCGGCTCGGTGGAGCGGGTCGCTGGTGGTGGAGCAGCAGGCCGTCGGAGAGGAGTACCGCCTGCTCGTGCTCGACGGCCGGGTGCTGGGCGGCTTGCGCCGGCGTCCGCCCCGCGTCGTCGGGGACGGCCGGTCGACGGTGGCCGAGCTGGTGGCCGCGGAGAACGAGCGGCGGCGGGCGGCCCGAGGCCGGCTCGGCCTGTGGCTGCTGGCCCTCGACCTCGACGCCACGCTCGCCCTGGCCCGCCAGGGGTTAGGCGTGCGCGCCATCCCGACCGTCGGCGGCGTGGTGGAGATCGGCACCACCGTCAACGAGAACGGGCCCGCCGACAACGAGACGGTCGACGTCCCGCCTGCCCTGGAAGCCACCGCGCTGGCCGCCGTGCGCGCCCTCGGCCTGCGGCTGGCGTCGGTCGAAGTGGTCACGTCCGACCCCGCCGTGCCGATCACCGAGAACGACGGCGTGGTGGTGGAGGTGAACGGCACGCCGGGCTGGCACTATCACGCCCAGGTGACCGACCCGACCTCCGCCGTCGACGTCGCCACGCCGATCCTCGAGACGCTCTTCGCCCAGGACGACCGCCCATGAAGATCTTCGACTTCTCGCCCGCCGACCACTGCGCCACGTACGCCGAGCGGGGGTGGGTCCACGTGCGGGGCGGCCTGACCGACGAGTTCCTGGCCGCCGCCCAGGCCCAGGTGGCGGAGCGCCGGGCGGCCGGCCCGCTGTCGGGGCAGGGGATCGCCGGGGCCAAGGAGCAGTTCGTCTTCGAGTTCGCCGAGGCGGCCCACTACGAGGAGCTGTTCGACGCGGTGGCCGCCATGTGCGGGCTCGACCGGGCGGGCCTCACGCTGTCGGAGCGGCACATCAAGTCCTACGAGCCCGACGCCGCGCCGTACCCCAACGCCCACAAGGACCGATTCGCCTCGCAGGTCTCGATGGGGCTGTCGCTGACGGTTCCCGAGGGGTCGCACCTCGTGCTCTATCCCGAGAACGACGTGTGGGAGAACCCGTTTCTCGACACCGCGCTGCGCGACAGCCTGGAGCCCGACCGGGTGCCCGAGGTGGTGTTGCAGGGGGCGACCGAGGTGGCGATCCACGACGAGCCGGGCGACGTGGTCGTCTTTCGCGGCTCGGCCATGTGGCACCTGCGCCGCCACTCGGCCGACACCGTCAACATCTACTTGAAGTTCAACGACTTCGGCTGCGACCCGCTGGGGGAGGACCCGTCGACGGCCCGGCGGCGGGAGGCGACGGTGGCGGCGCTGGCCGGGTCGGTCGACGGGTGCGTGCCCGCGCTGGCCCGCCGCTTCGACTCGGTGAGTCGCGAATACCGGCGGGAGGGGTGGCCCGAGCGGCTGTTCGCCC
The DNA here is from genome assembly GCA_019347595.1 of Actinomycetota bacterium. Lineage (GTDB taxonomy): Bacteria > Actinomycetota > Acidimicrobiia > Acidimicrobiales > JAHWLA01 > JAHWLA01. The sequence goes on along the minus strand of JAHWLA010000163.1, from coordinate 215 downwards.
ACGTGTGGGGCCAGAACCGCTTCCCGGTGTCGGAAGACGAGGTGGCCGTGCTGCGAGCCGTCGACGGCCGCGCCACCGTGGCCGAGTTGGGGCTCGACCTCGCCGCCGTCACCCGCCTGGCCCGCCGCGGCGCCCTCGACCTCCTCCCCTGAGGGTTTCAGAGGGCGGCGAGGATGGCGTCGGTCATGACGGTGGTCGACACCGGCTCGACGCCC
>JAHWLA010000011.1 GCA_019347595.1 Actinomycetota bacterium | reverse complement strand
GTCCCGAGCGCCACCACGCCGGCGAGGAACAGGGTGGCCGTGGCCACCACCAGGACCGTCCGGGACCGGCCGGCGTTGGTGCCGATCAGGCCCCTGACCCGGTCCAGAACACTCCGTGCGCCACCGGTGTTCTCCAAGGCGAGCTCCGTCCTCTCGACCCGGTCGCCCAACGGACGACCGCGGTTTCCGACTCTCGTCGCCAGTGTCGAACGGGCGTCGTCCCGCCAGTAGTGGGGTTCGCCCTCGCGAAGACGGGCTTCGGCTCGATCAGATGCCGCGAACGGGGCTCGCGTACACGAAGCACCCGCACCCGCCGTCGAAGTTGTACCGCCGCACCCCGCCCAGCCCGTCGTGGCGGTTGGGGCCGAAGCGCGTCGACCACGTCTGGGCCGACGAGAAGCGGTCGCCCATGCCCTCGATGCCGGTGCGCAGGGTCCGCAAGTTGACTGTCGCCGACCCTTCGAGCGCCTTCTTCAACAGGAACAGGGAGTCGCAGTAGTAGCCGCCGTTGAAGGGCTGCCCGGCCGCCTTCATCACCTGCCTGCACTCGGCGTCGCCGGTCGACGACGGGCCGTCGCGTTCGGCGCGCGCCTGGCCCCGGTCGTTGATGGGGTCCCAGCCGACGAGGACGATCCCGTTCAACTGATCCCGGGGGGCGTTCTGGGCGATGATGTCGGCCTGGTGGTCGCTGGCGATCCCGTACCGCGGCTCGTACTGCTGGCTGGAGGCGGCCCGCATGAAGAACCCCACGGGCAGCGACGACCCGCCGATGGCGAAGAGCACGTGGGTGATCCGCTTGTCCTTGAAGGTCTGCGCGTACGTCGTCCACGGTGAGTCGAGCAGGTCGGGATAGGCGACCTTGGCGTCGATCTTCAGGCCCGCGGCGGCGAGGGCGGGCTCCAGCCCCTTCGACACCCCGTTGTGGGCGGCGGGCACGTCGGGATAGAGGACGCCGATGCGGGCGCCAGGGCCGAAGAACCCGCCCTGGGCCAGCTCCTCGGCCATGACGGCACCGTGCCGCTCGGCGAGCATCCAGTTGGGGCGGTACCAGACGTCCTGCACCTGGCTGTAGCGGGCGGCGTCGACGACCTGCTCGCCGCTCGACACGGCGAGGAAGGCGGTGCGGGTGCGGTTTGCGCAATCGAGCAGCGAGCCCGTGTAGGCCACGATCGGGACCATGGCGAAGACCTTGTTGTCCTGCGTGTAGCGGGCGCACATCTCCTCTTCGGCCTTGGCCGCCCGCTCGTTGGTGAGCGCGTTGGCCAGGTCGTAACGGTGGTAGATGGGCTTCACTGTCCGCCCGGCGATGCCGCCGTTGCGGTTGACGTGGTCGACGACGGCCTGGGCCTGCGCCTTGGGGTCGCCGGTCGGGGCCTCGTACTGGGGGTCCGCTCCCAACGCTGTGGCGACCGGCCCGGCGCTGGCCGGGTCGATCCAGGTGATGCCCACCGTGATCGTCGTGTCGGTCACGCCTTGGCTGTTGGGGCCGAGCGATGTCGGGGTGCCCTGCCGGGTGCCGGGCGCCGTGCTCTGGGCCCCGGGCGTGGAGGGCGTGGAGGGCCCGCTCCCGGGCGCGGCCGGGTCGACTGCCCCGTCGACGCTCGGCCCGCCCGGCGTGCCCGGCTCCGCCGTGCCCGGCCCCGAGCCGTCGCCCGCGGGGTCGGTCGAGGTGGCGGTGCCGTCGTCGCCGCCGAAGGTCCCCAGCGCCGTGGTCGCCTCGTCTTCGCGGAAGCCGCCCAAGGCGACGAGGTTGACGAGGAGCAACAGCCCGATGACGACGACCAGGGTCGAGCGCAGGCGGTCGCGGTCCCATCGGCGCACAGCCCGATGCCCTCGATCCCCCATGGTCTCGATCGGCCCCATTTGCACCTTTTCCGTTGTCGGGATCGCCGTCGCAGGCGCTCGCGCATCACCAACTCGCGACCACCAGCGTCCGGTGCAGGCCCCCTTGTCGACAATACGGGGTTGCCCTACCGTTTACTGCACAGTCGCTTCGGGACACAGGCGGGCCGGTGGGAGACAACCATTCGTCCTGCTCGGCCACGCGGTCGAACCGGCCCACGAGCGCGGCGGCGCCTCGCCGTCGTGGTCGTGAAGTGCGAGGGGTTGCCCCACTGTCGGGCGGGAGAGGGCGCTCCGCACACTGACCACAGCAAGTGTCGGGGGCGGTGGAGGGCGCACGCGGAGCCGTCGACTGCCCGAGGTGGAACCGAGCCGAGGACGGATGTGCCCATCCCATGGACGCTGCGCCCCATCGTGGCGCCGACCGGGTGCACCGAGGACCGTCGGCTCCCTGATCGGAGCTGATCGGAATGCAGTTCGAGCTCTTCGGCCTGGAGATCAGCGCGGCAGTGCTGGCGCTGGGTGCGATCACGGGCATGACCTACGGGATCCTGGCCGTCGGCCTGGTCCTGGTGTACCGGTCGAACAAGGTCCTCAACTTCGCCCACGGTGAGATCGGGGCCATCGGCGCGGCCGTGTGCGGGATCCTGGTCGTCCGCAGCGGGCTGCCATTCTGGGTGGCCTTCGCCATCGGCGTGAGCGTGTCGGCGGGCGCCGGCGCCCTCACCGAGGTGGCGGTGATCCGGCGGCTGCGCAACGCGCCCAAGCTGATGAGCCTGGTCGCCACCCTCGGCGTGGCCCAGTTCCTCCTCGCCTTCTCCGCCGTGGTGAACTCGCAGGCGCGCTCCGGCAGCACCTTCCCGCAGCCCGCGGGCCTGCCCGAGTTCCGCATCGGCGTCCTCCTGGTGACCCGGGCCTACTCGGCCATGCTCTTCATCAGCCCCATGATCGTGCTGGCGCTGGTGCTGTTCCTCCGCCGCAGCCGCTACGGGATCGCCATGCGCGCCGCCTCGGCCAACACCGAGCGCGCCCGCATGGCCGGCATCTCCGCCGGGCGAATGTCGACGATCGCGTGGACGATCGCAGGCGCGGTCGCCGCCTTCACCACGATCCTCATCATCCCCACCCGTGGGTTCATCACCGCCGAGACCCTGGGCCCGGTGCTGCTGCTTCGGGCGCTCGCCCCCGCCGTGATCGCCCGCATGACGAGCCTGCCGATCGCCCTGGGCGCGGGCGTGGCCATCGGCATCGTGGACCAGGTCCTCGTCTACAACTACCCGACCAGCGGCATCTCCGAGATGATCCTCCTGGGGACGATCGTGGTGACGCTGCTCTTCCAGGCCCGTCCCGGCGGTCGCGTGGAGGACAAGCAGGACTGGGCCGCGCTCCAGCCGTGGCCGGTGCTGGCCGAGGAGTTCCGCCAGGTGTGGGCCATCCGCAACCTGGGCCGCATGACCGGGGCGGTGGCCCTGGCCGTGGCCGTGTGGGTGGGCGCGGCGTCGAGCAACAGCACGGCGGTGACGTTGGTGGCCATCGCGGCCTTCGCCCTGATCGGCCTCTCCATCGGCATCATCACCGGCTTGGGCGGCCAGCTGGCGCTGGGGCAGTTCGCCTTGGCGGGCGTGGGCGCCACCGTCTCGCACCTGGTCGCCCGCGAGCTCGACAACGTGGTGCTGGGGCTGCTCGTCGCCGGCGCCGTGACCGGCCTGGTGTCGGTGGTGCTCGGCCTGCCCGCCCTCCGGGTCCGCGGGCTCCTCCTGGCCGTGGTCACCCTCTCGTTCGCCCTGGCCGCCCAGCGCTGGCTGCTCTCGCAGAGCTGGATGCTCGGGCCGGGCGCCAGCTCGTCACGTCCGACACTCGGCACGTTTTCGTTCGACGCCACCGACCGCTACTACTTCTGGGCGCTGGGTGTCCTCGTGCTCGGGTACTGGCTGTCGCGCAACGTCTGGCAGGGCGGCGTCGGCCTCCGCCTCCGCGCCGTCCGGGACAACGAGGACGCCGCCCGCGCCTTCGGCATCTCGGCGACCGCCACCAAGTTGCACGGCTTCGCCATCGCGGGCGTGATCGTCGGGTGCGCAGGGTCCGTGTACGGCCACCTGCTGTCGCGGATCTCGTTCCAGTCGTTCGACGTGATGACGAGCATCAACGTGGTGGCGCTGACCGTGCTCGGCGGCATCGGCTTGTTGGCGGGCCCCATCCTCGGCGCCTTCTACATCATCGGCCTGCCCCGCTTCTTCCCCCTCGACAACGCGGGCCTGGCCGCCAGCGCCCTGGGGTGGCTGCTGCTCATCCTGTACTTCCCCGGCGGCATCGCCCAGCTCGTGGCCGGGCCTCGTCGGCGCATCATCCACCGGCTGGCACGCCGTCACGGCCTCGACCCCGAAGCCATCGAGGGCGGCGAGCGCGGGGTGGCCGCCGCCACCGGGATCGGCTCGCACCGGGTCACGCTCGACAGCCACAAGGAGGTGTCCGTCACCGACGAGGCCCTCCTCGAGGGGATCGGCCTGAGCAAGCGCTTCGGCGGCATTCGCGCCGTCGACGGGGTCGACCTCGTCCTCGCCCGGGGTGAGATCCTCGGCCTGATCGGCCCCAACGGCGCGGGCAAGACCACCCTGTTCGAGCTGCTCAGCGGCTTCACCGCCCCCGACGAGGGGCGTGTGCGCTTCGTCGGCCGCGACGTCACCGGGGCCTCGCCCGAGGAGCGGGCCCGGCTGGGGCTCATCCGGTCGTTCCAGGACGCTGCCCTCTTCCCCACCCTGACCGTCCTGGAGACCGTGGCGCTGTCCTTCGAGCGCCGGCAGCCGACCAACGTCGTCGCCTCGTCGCTCGGCATGCACGCACAGGAGCGAAGCAAGGAGGCGATCGCCCGCGAGCTGGTGGCGCTCATGGGGCTCGATCGCCACCGCCACAAGCAGATCCGCGAGCTGTCCACCGGCACCCGGCGCATCACCGAACTGGCGTGCGTGGTGGCGCTCGAGCCGGTTGTGTTGCTGCTGGACGAACCGTCGTCGGGGATCGCCCAGCGCGAGAGCGAGGCCCTCGGCGAGCTCCTCCTGAGCCTGCGCAGCCACCTCGACTGCACGATGGTCGTCATCGAGCACGACATCCCGCTGCTGATGGGGCTGTCGACGCGGGTGATCGCCATGGACACCGGGCGGGTGATCGCCGCCGGCAGCCCCGCCGAGGTGCGCAACGACCCGGTGGTGGTGACGTCGTACCTGGGGGGCGACCTGGCCGCCATCGAGCGCTCGGGGGCCATCCACCTCGACGCGGCTGCAGACGCCGCTCCCGAGCAGTGCCGGGCGACCACCCGTGCCGGGCACCGCTGCACTCGCCTCGCCGGCGCCGAAGGGGTGTGCACGATCCACCGCAAGCACGTCGAGGTCTCGTCATGAGGATCACCCGCCGCGTCACCAACGTCGCCGTCGCTGCCGTGCTCGTCGTGTCCTCGGCGTGCACCACGAAGGGGCTCTCCTTCGTGCAGGACGACCGTATCGACATCCTCAACCCCACCGAGAACGCGACGGTCGGCCTGCCCTTCGAGCTGGAGTGGCGAGCCCGCGACTTCGACGGCTACTACGCCGTGTTCTTCGACCGGTCGCCGATGAAGCCGGGCAAGTCGCTGCTGTCGCTCGTGGCGAGGAACGACCCGTGCCGGGCCGAGGACGACTGCCCCGACGCCGAGTGGCTGGCCGCCCGGCACGTCTACGTGACGGACCGGACCAGTCTCCGCGTCGAGCTCCTCCCCGAGCTGCGCGACAACAACCGCTCCAAGGACCGCCATCAGGTGACGATCGTCCTGCTCGACGAGACCGGCCACCGCATCGGCGAGTCCGCCTTCACCAACGAGTTCATCATCGACCGGAGGGACTGACATGCCGTCGTCGCCGAACCGCCGTCGGCAGGCCGTCGCACCGGGGGCCGCTGCCGATGCACACATCGCCACCATCCATGCCGAGGAGGAGGCGGTCGACGAGGTCGAGTTGGCGCGCGACCGCCTCCGCGAGGCCGGTCGGGAAGCAGTCGGCGTCACCGGGCTGGGGGGCGTGGGCTCGCTGCGCGAAGCCTTGGCCACCACGGGCACCGGGCTCTACCCCGCCGTGGCGCTGGGCGGCCTCGTGATGGTCGACCAGCTCCAGTCCTCGGTGCTCACCATCATGGGGCCGGAGATCACGACGTCGCTGGGCATCTCCCGCGCCTCCTTCGCCGGGGCGATCCTGGTGAAGACCCTGGTGGTCACCTTGGCCATGCTGCCGATCGCCGCCGTCGTGCAACGGCGGGCCACCCGCGCCGTCGTGTGCGTCAGCACCGCCTTCGCCTGGAGCCTGCTCACGGGCGCCACCGGCTTCGTGGCCTCGGCCTGGGGGCTGCTGTTCGTGCTCGCCCTGGCGGGCGCGGCCACTGCGTCGGTGCAGGCCGTGCACCAGCCGCTGCTCGTCGACTCCTATCCGCCCACCGTGCGGATGCGCATGCTGTCGCTGTACCGGGGCGCGAACAGCGCGGGCGACATCGTCGGCCCGCTCCTGATCGGTGTAGGCGCCGCCATGGTCGACCTGACGTGGCGCGGCGTGTTCGTGGCCGTCGGGGTGATCTCGGCGGGCGCCGCGGTGGCGGCGTTGCGGCTGCGCGACCCGGGTTTCGGCCGGTGGGACACCGAGCAGGTGCGCAACGTCGTGCGGGACGAGGTCGGCGCCGTCGACGAGGCCGAGGACCGCGACACCTCACTGGGCTTCTTCGAGATCGCCCGGCGACTCACCCTGATCCCGACGATCAAGCGGATCCTCGTGGCCCACGCCGTGCTCGGCATGTTCCTCGCCCCGTTCATCACCTACCTCTCGTTCTTCCTCCAGGAGCGCTGGAACCTCGGCCCCGGCGGGCGGTCGGTGTTCTTCGCCGCCATGCCGCTGTTCTCCATTCCCGCGCTCAGCGCCTTCGGGCGCCGGGGCGAGGACATTTTCCGGGAGAGCCCGGCCCGCCTGCTCCAGGTGGCGGCTGCCTCGATGGCGATCGGCATCACGGCGATCGCGCTGGCGTTGTTCGCCCCGGTGTTCCCGTTGGTGGTGCTCCTCTTCGGCGGGGCCTTCGCCGTGCTCGCCGTGCTGGCGCCCGCCATCACGCTGCCGATGTTCGCCATCATCCCGTCGCACATGCGGCCGCACGCCGCCGCCCTGTCGGGCATCGCCCTCGCGGGCGTCGGCGGGACGGCGGGGCTGATGCTGCTGGGCGGGGTCGACCGGCGCTTCGGGCCCGCGGGCGCCATCCTCTCGCTCGCCATTCCCGGCATCGCCGCCGGGCTCGTGCTGCGGACTGCGGCGCGCACGGTGGAGGACGACCTAGACCGCATGGTCGACGAGATCATCGAGGGCGAGGAGATCCGCGCGTTGACCTCCCGGGGCGTGCGCTTGCCGATGCTCGCCTGTCGCCACATCGACTTCTCCTACGGGCAGTTGCAGGTGCTGTTCGATGTGAACTTCACCGTCGACGACGGCGAGATCGTCGCCCTGCTCGGGACCAACGGTGCAGGCAAGTCGACCCTGCTGCGCGTGGTGTCCGGGCTCGGGCTGCCCAGTCGAGGCAGCGTCCGCTTCCGAGGGCTCGACATCACCTACCTCGACCCGGAGCGGCGTGTCGGCATCGGCATCACCCAGGTGCCCGGCGGCCGGGCCGTGTTCGGGCCGATGACGGTCGTCGACAACCTCATCGCCTTGGGCCACACACACGGCCGCAACCGCCGGGTGGTGGAGGCAGGGATCGAGGCGAGCTTCGAGGCCTTCCCCCGCCTGGCCGAGCGTCGTAATCAGTTGGCGTCCACGCTGTCGGGTGGCGAGCAGCAGATGCTCGGGCTGTCCGCTGCGTTCATCCTGCGCCCTCGCCTGCTGTTGATCGACGAGCTGTCGCTCGGCCTCGCCCCCAAAGTGGTGGGCGAGCTGCTCGACATGGTCCGGCGCATCAACGGCGAGGGCACCGCGGTGGTGCTCGTGGAGCAGTCGGTCAACGTCGCCCTGTCGGTGGTGGAGCACGCCTACTTCATGGAGAAGGGCGAGATCCGCTTCGACGGCAAGGCCGCCGAGCTGCTGGCCCGCCCCGACCTGCTGCGCTCGGTGTTCCTGGAAGGCGCCACCAAAGGCCTGGCCACCCCGGCGCCCAGCGCCAACGGGCACGCCCCCGTCAGCTCACGCTGACGGGCCCGGCAGCCGAATCGACCTCTCCCCCTTGTCACCGCTCCCCCTTGTCACCGCCTGCCATCTATGTCATGGAGACATAGATGGCAGTTCGACGCTCGGAAACCACCGCAGACGCGCGCCGGCGACTGATCGAGGCCGAGGCGGCGTACCAGCGAGCACGGACCGACGATTACGTCACCCGTCTCATACGGGACGCGGCGATCGTGGAAGCGCATCGCGAGGGCCTCTCTTCTCGCGAGATCAGCGAACTGATCGGCGACATCGGCCAGCCGAACGTGGTCCGGGCCCGCCGCCGTGCCATTGCCCGGCGGGAGGTCGTCCCCGAGGGACTCCTCTCCCCCGTCGATGCCCTTCGTGAGTCGGGCCTGGGAGTTCACGACTTCGTCGCTGCCGTGCAAAGCGGACGCGTCGTGCCGGTGAACCTCGCCGATGGAGTGCGAGCGTTCCGCGCGGAGGACGTGCGCGCCCTTCGGACGGCTTCCTGAGCGATTCGGGGGAGGGACAACGTGCCGGGCGGGGATGGCACGTCGCGTTCTCGTTGGACGAGATGAAAGCGATCATCGAGGACCTGATGCGCATCGCCGACGACCTCGTGGCCGGCGGCGACGAAGTGAAGGCCTTTCTGCTCGATGCCGGTCGCCAACCGATTGCTCGACCGGGTGTTCGGAGGCGACACCTGATCGTCCTCTGCTCCGGTGGCGAGCGGCGGCACGCACCGACGGCGCAGGGGGCCGGCGGCGAGCACGGACGAGGCCACCCGGCGCCCACGTGCCACATCCACTGCAGCGTGGTCGCGGCCGCAGCCGCGGGCTTCAGCCGAGGACGAACTCGGCTGTGGCCGCCACGGCCACGTCGCCCGTCTGGCGGGTGCACGTGAGGTCGAGCACCACGCGGGTGGCGTCCTCCTCGGGCCGCACCTCGGTGACGACGCCATCGCACGTGAGGATGTCGCCGGGCCAGCACTGGTCACGGAAGCGCATGGCGTAGCGCCGCAGGTTCTCGGGGCCGAGCCAATCCGTCGCCACCGCCGCCAGGAGCCCGGCTTGGTACATCCCGACCGAGAAGGCCATGGGGAACCCCGAGGCCTGGGCGTAGGCGTCGTCGTGGTGCAAGGGGTTGTAGTCGCCGGAGGCGCCCTGGTACTTCACGAAGTCGGTCCGGGTCAGTGGGCCGAACCGACGTGGTTCCAGGCAGTCACCCACGGCGGGAAGCGAGTGCGTCTCCACGGTGCCCACGATCAAGCCTCCTTCGGCGCGCGAGCGGTCTCGATCGCGGTCGAGCGCTGCTCGGCCACGAGCGCGCCCGTTTCGTCGCGGAACTCGGTGAGGACGCGCACGAAGCGCATGACGCCGCCCCGCTTGCCCGTCTTCTCCCACTGCTCGTCGAGCCGCGACTCCACCGTCAGCGTCTGCCCGGCCCGGGGCGGCGGACCGTGGAAGGCGTACTCCTCCTCACCGTGGAGGACACGACGCCGGTCGAGGCCGGCGCCCGCCATGGGGTTCTGGTCCTTTGGCTCCCACATCAGCCGGGCCACGGTGAGGAAGGTGGCCGGCATGACGGGGTCGTCGGTGAAGTGCGCCACCGACTCGGCCTTTGTGGCCAGCGCGAACTCGCGGAACTTGCCGCGTTCCAGGGGTACCTCGTAGCTCACTTCGACGCCTCCGCAAGCTTCGCCAGTTGCGTGTTGACCTTGATGTGGCGAGGCAGCTTGTCCATGGCCCGGATCAGCTCGGCCACCGTCCAGCGCTCCTCGTGGTCCACTTCTTCTGCGATCGACCAGCCCGCGTAGATCCCCACCGACGCGCCCATGACGGAAAACACCTGCCCGTTGAACGGGCAGTCGGCCGCGGCCAGCGCCGCCACCAGCGGCGAGACGTGCTCGGGGTCGAACGTGGGCTTGTTCATGAGCTCGCCGATGGCGGGTAGCCCGGAGGTCAGCCGCGTGCGGGCGACCGGCGCGATGCAGTTGGCCCGGGCGCCGTAGCGCGGGAGCTCCCGACCGGCGACGATCGTCATGGCGGCGATGCCGGCCTTGGCCGCCGCGTAGTTGGCTTGGCCCGCGCTGCCGTGCAGGCCTGCCGCCGAGGACGTGTTCACGATGGCGCGGTCCGCCGTCTCGCCTGCCTTCGTGCGGTCCCGCCAATAGGAAGCTGCCCAGCGGGTGACGTTGAGCGTGCCCTTGAGGTGGACGGCGACGACGGAGTCGAAATCCTCTTCGGTCATGTTGACGATCGTGCGGTCTCGCAGGATGCCTGCGTTGTTCACGACGACATGGAGGTCGCCGAAGGTGTCGACCGCCGTGTCCACGATGCGACGGGCCCCGTCCCACGAGGCGACCGAGTCGGTGGACGCCACGGCCGTGCCGCCGGCAGCCAGGATCTCGTCGACGACGCGCTGCGCGGCGGTCGCATCCGACCCGGTGCCGTCGCCCTGGCCGCCGACATCGTTGACCACGACGTGGGCGCCCTCCCGGGCGAATAGCAGCGCATGATGCCGCCCGATCCCGTTTCCCGCGCCGGTGATGACGCACACACGGCCCTCGAGAGCCGCCATCAGCGCGACGCCTTGGTGTACATGGTCACGACGGCGGCGCCGCCGAGGCCGATGTTGTGCTGGAGTGCCGCCTTCACCGACGGCACCTGCCGCTTGTCCGCGGTGCCCCGAAGCTGCCACGTCAGCTCCGCGCACTGCGCCAGCCCGGTCGCGCCCAGCGGGTGACCCTTGGAGATGAGGCCGCCCGACGGGTTGACCACCCAGCGCCCGCCGTAGGTCGTGGCCTCTTCCTCCACGAGCAGGTGGGCCTTGCCGGGCTCGCACAGGCCGAGGGCCTCGTAGGTCACCAGTTCGTTGGCGCTGAAGCAGTCGTGCAACTCGATGACCTGCACGTCCTCGGGGCCGAGGCCCGACTCCTCGTAGACCATGAGGGCGGCCTTCTTGGCGTAGTGGTAGCCGACGATGCCCATGTCGCTGCCGTCGAAGGTCTCGGGCGTGTCGGTCGTCATGGCCTGGCCCACGATCTCCACCGCCTGGTCCCACAGGTCGTGCTCACGGACGAAGCGCTCGCTCGCCAGCACTGCCGCAGCCCCGCCGTCCGAGGTGGGGCAGCACTGCAGCTTCGTCAGCGGGTCGTAGATCATCGGAGCGGCGAGGATCTCGTCGAGGCTGTACTCGTCGCGGAACTGCGAGTTGGGGTTGTTCACCGAGTGCCGGTGGTTCTTCACGGCGATCTTGGCGAACGTCTCGCGGGTGGCGCCGTAGCGTTCCATGTACTCACGGCCTGCGTTGCCGAACATCTGCGGCGCGACAGGAGCCTCGGCCCGCTCCCGGCGTCCCCACATCTCCTTGATGAGCCGCTTCATCGGCGGCGTGCGATCGGAAAAGTGGCCCTTGAGGCTGCCGCGCTCCATCTTCTCGAAGCCGAGGGCGAGCACGCAGTCGGCGATCCCTCCCCGCACGTAGTTGCGAGCGGTGTAGAGGGCCGACGAGCCGGTCGAGCAGTTGTTGTTGACGTTGATGCAGGGGATCCCCGTCATGCCGAGCTCGTAGAGCGCGCGCTGCCCGCAGGTGGAGTCGCCGTAGACGTAGCCGACGACGGCCTGCTCGATCAGCGAGTAGTCGATGCCCGCGTCGGCCAAGGCTCGCTCCCCCGCCTCGCGCCCCATGTCCGGGTAGTCCCAGTCGCGCCCCCCGGGCTTCTCGAACTTGGTCATCCCGACGCCGATCACGAAGACGCGGTTGCTCATTGCTCTCCTCCTGCGAAGTCGGGCCCGAGTATCCCAAGGTTGTTTAAGTGGGTCAATTATTTGAGTTACGTCACTGGGCGTCGTTCTGGCCGATGCTCGTCACTGCCGACTGGGCCGCCGACTGGAGTACCGAGGTCAGGTCCTCACAGCGCTCGTGGTAGCGGTGGACGGGCGCCGATACCGCATACGCGCCGACAAGGACGTCCCCGTGCCGCACCGGGACGGCGATGCACGCCACACCGGGCACGAACTCCTCTTCGTCGAACGCGACTCCCCGACGGCGCACCTCCGCCAGCTCCTCCTCGAGCCGGTCGGGGCTCGTGATGGTGTGGGGCGTCAACGGGTGGAGCGGGCTCTCGCGCAGGTACCGCTCGCGCGCAGCGTCGGCGCCGAACGCCAACATGATTTTGCCTGCGGCACGGGCATGGGCGTCGTGGTAGCGCCCGGCGGCAGGCACGGACACCCGCACCGGCGAGGTCCCTTCGACCCGGGACAGCATCTGGATCGCGCCACGCCGCCAGGCGCAGAGGTAGCTCGTCTCGCCGGTGGTCCTGGCCAACTCGTGGAGCGGGCCGACCAGGTAGTCGGGCACCGCCTCCTGCCGTTCGTAGGCGTCGCCGAGGGCGGCCACGGCGGGGCCCAACAGGTAGCCGGAACGGCTGTCACGGGCGAGGAGACCGACCTTCACGAGGGTGCCGAGCAGGTGGTGCGCAGTGGGCACGGCCAGGCCCGCCCTGGCTGCGAGATCCGTGCATGTGCCGGCGGTGACGCCCGAGGCGACCAACTGGAGCAGCACGGCAGCTCGTTCGACGGACTGCACATGGGGGGTGCGCTCGGTGCGTCGCGGCATCGAGTCGGTCTTTGGCGTCATGGCGTCCTCGGCCCGATGGGGCCCTCGTGGAGTATTGTTCTACGTTGCGAAACGTTATTCAGCATAGTGAAAGCCGGACGCGGTCCCCGACCTTCCTGTTCTCAGGCGGTCCCGGGGCCCGACCAACACCGACGACGGAGGACGCATCAATGCCCAGCCTCGACCTGGTAGGGGCCTACGAACGGATGTCCCTCATCCGTCGGTTCGAGAAGCGGTGCCTGGAGCTGGCGGCCGAAGGCGTGATCGCCGGGTCGGTGCACCCGTGCGCGGGCCAGGAAGCGATCCCCGTCGGCGCCGTCGCAGCACTGGGCGAGACGGACCGCGTCCTCGCGACCTACCGGGGCCATGGGTGGGCACTGGCCTGCGGCGTGCCTGAGGAAGCGCTGCTGGCGGAGATCTGCCAGCGGGCCGAGGGGATCAACGGCGGGCGGGGCGGATCGGCCTATCTGCACGCCCCGCAGTTCCGCTTTCTCGGCGAGAACTCGATCGTGGGGGCGGGCGTGCCCATCGCGGCCGGCGTCGCCTTGGCGGCGTCGGTGCAGCGTCAGCAGCGGGTGGCGCTCGTGTCCGTCGGCGACGGGGCCATAAACCAGGGCGCGCTCCACGAGGGCCTCGTGTTCGCGGCGGCGCGGGCGTTGCCGCTCGTCGTCGTGTGCGAGAACAACGGGTGGTCGGAGATGACGCCGATCACCGCGACCGTGCGAGGGTCGATCACCGAGCGCGTGGCGGCGTACGGCATCGACGCCCGCGAGGTCGACGGCTGCGACCCGGATGCCGTGCACGAAGCCGTCGCCCGGGCCGTGGGCGATGCTCGGGCCGGGGCGGGCCCCCGCTTCATCGAGTGCCGCACCGTCCGGTTGTGGGGCCACTACAACCGCGACATCCAGCACTACCGGCCCAAGGAGGACCAGCAGGCGGCCGAGGCGGGCGACCCGATCCCGCGGTTGCGACAGGCGCTGGTGGCGAGCGGCGCCGCGACCGCCGCCGAGCTCGACGCCGCCGAGGAGCGTGCCGCTTCGAGGATCGACGCGGCGACGGACCGGGTGCGCGTGATGCCGGCGCCCGACCCGGCGACCGCACGCGACCACGTCGACGAAGGCATCGTGGCGGTGACAACCGGGGCCGCGCGGACTGCGGCCGAGCCGACGAAAGAGGTGCCGTACTGGCAGGCGGTGAACCTGAGCCTTCGACACGCCATGGAAAAGGACCCGTCCGTGGTCGTGTTCGGCGAGGACGTCAGCGAGGCCGGGGGGATCTTCGGAGTGACGCGGGGCCTCCGCCGCCAGTTCGGCGCCGACAGAGTGTTCGACACCCCCATCGCCGAAGCCGCCATCCTCGGCGCCGCCGTGGGCTCGGCGCTCTCGGGGCTACGGCCGGTCGTCGAGATCATGTGGGCCGACTTCCTCCTGGTGGCGCTCGACCAACTGGTGAACCAAGCCGCCAACGTGCGCTACATCAGCCGCGGCACGCTTCAGGCGCCGCTCGTCGTGCGCACGCAACAGGGCGTCACGCCCGGGTCGTGCGCCCAGCACTCGCAGAGCCTCGAGGCGCTGCTCGCCCACATCCCGGGACTGCGCGTGGGCCTGCCCTCCACGCCGCGCGATGCCTACCGCATGTTGTCGGCAGCGATCGCGAGCAACGATCCGGTGGTCCTCATCGAGGCCCGCTCGCTCTACCAGACGGTGGGCGAGGTCGATGTTGAACATGAAGGGATCGGTGGCGCCCGCCTGCGGCGCCCGGGCAGCGACGTGGGCATCATCACGTGGGGCACGCAGGTGGATGTGGCCATGGAGGCGGCAGCCGACCTCGAGCAGGAGGGCCTCTCCGTCGCCGTCCTCGACCTGCGCTGGCTGCGCCCGCTCGACGTGGACGCCATCGACGCCTTGGTCCAGGCGACCGAAGGCCGCGTCGTCGTCTGTCACGAAGCGAACGTCACCGGGGGCTTCGGCGCCGAGGTCGCGGCCGGCATCCACGAGCGCCACTTCGACATCCTCCGCGGGCCTGTCCGCCGAGTCGCCACGCCCGATGTGCGCATGCCATCGGCGCCCGTCCTACAGGCCGCCTTGGTGCCCGACGCCGAGCGCGTGGCCGGCTACTGCCGCGCCCTCGTCGCCGCCACGGCGTGGCCTACCGTCATCACGGCCGCAGGCTCGTAGCCGCGGTTCAGCAGGCGACGACCTCGAGCTTGGCGACCCAGCGGTAAAGGAATCGCGCGGTCGCCCGATGCCGCATACAGATCGAGTCGGAGCAGGAGCGTGTGCCGGCTCGGACCGAAGACACGGGCGGCGTCCCGGGCGACGCGGACCTGTCATCGAACCGCACCGGCGTGGTGGTTGGAACACTGCTTCGCCTCGCGATCGCGATGGCGTCCTGGGCCGCCTGCTCGCTACTTGATGTGGATGCCCGAGATGGCGCGGCTGATGACGAGCCGCTGGATCTCCGAGGTGCCCTCGAAGATCGTGTAGATCTTGGCGTCGCGGTGCCACCGCTCCACCGGGTACTCACGCACGTACCCGTAACCACCGAGGATCTGGATGGCCTCCTCGGTGACCTTCACGGCCGTCTCGCCTGCGAACAGCTTCGACATCGAGCCCTCGCCCGCTGTGAAGGTCTGCCCTGTGCGGCCCATCCACGCCGCCCGCCACACCAGCAGCCGGGCGGCGTCGATCGCCGTCTTCATGTCGGCCAGCTTGAAGGCGATGGCCTGGTTCTCGATGATCGCCCGGCCGAACTGCTTGCGCTCCTTGGCGTACTCCAGCGCGTACTCGTAGGCCGCGCGGGCGATGCCGACCGCCTGCGCGCCCACCGCGGGCCTCGACGCCTCGAAGGTCGCCATGGCCGCCTGGGGGCGGGCCGACTGGCCCTCACGGGCCCGGGCGATGCGCTCGTCGAGCTTCTCCTTGCCACCGAGCAGGCAGCGGCCCGGCACCCGGCAGTCCTCCAGCACCACCTCGGCGGTGTGCGAGGCGCGGATGCCGTGCTTCTTGAACTTCTGGCCCTGGCGGATGCCCGGCGTGCCCGGCGGCACCACGAACGACGCCTGCCCCCGCGACCCCAGCCCCGGCTCCACCGACGCCACCACCACATAGATGTCGGCGATGCCGCCGTTGGTGATCCACGTCTTGGTGCCGTTGAGCACCCACTCGTCCTTGGCCTCGTCGTAGACGGCCCGGGTGCGCAGCGACGACACGTCCGACCCGGCGTCGGGCTCGGACACGGCGAAGGCGGCCAGGTTGAGCTTGTCGTCCTCGCCCCGGAAGCATTGCGGCACCCACTCCATCACCTGCTCGGGCGTGCCGTTGGAGAAGATGCCCGCCACGCCGAGGGTGGTGCCCACGATGCTGAGCCCGATGCCCGCGTCGCCCCAGAAGAGCTCTTCAAGCACGACCGGCATGAGCACTCCCGACGCGTCGGCGAAGACGTTCGAGAAGAAGTCCATGGAATACAGACCGATTTCGGCCGCCTGCTCGATGACGGGCCAGGGCGTCTCCTCCCGCTCGTCCCACTCGTGGGCGGCGGGGCGGATGACGTCCTCGGCGAAGTCGTGGACCCACTTCTGGATCTGGAGCTGGTCCTCGTCGAGATCGAGGGAGAACACGGACACGACGAACCTCCTGGAGAACGATGTGGTCAGTGACGGGGTGCGGAGAGCGTCGTCGCGGCGAGGTCCCAAGCCGTGATGTGGCCCACGACGGCCCCCGCCTCTGCAAGCACCGCGCACCGCGGCTGGGCGGGCAGCTCGTAGTGGTGCAGCGTCGTGACGCTGTCCAGCGCGAAGACCTCGACCGCGGACCGGTCGGCAAAGATGCGGACGGTCACCGAGTCGCCGAAGCCGCCGACGTCGTTGCCCGCCAGCGTGCCCGCGTCCCAGTCGACTACCACGGGCAGCCCGCCGTTGCCACGCTCGTCGCAGCCTACGAGGAAGGTCGTGCGGCCCCGCGGCTGGCGCTCCAATTCGACGACTGCCTCGAACGCGAGGTTCTGGAGGGCGAGCATCTCCGACCGGTCGGGCCCGATCTCGAGCGCGTCGTCGTGCACGAGGCGCCCTCGGAGCTGCTCGACCTCGCGGGCAGGCGTCACCCCGATGGCGCCGTCCGGCCCGACGACGAGGTCGCGCGGAAGGGACAGCGCGCCCGTCCAACCGCTTTCCCTCCGGTCGGTGAGGTCGCGAAGGTCGCGCATCCAGGCGAACTGCACGCGGCGGTCGTCGAGGGGGAACGACTTGGCGGCATAGGAGAAACCGGGGTCGAACACCGTGACCGGGCCATCGGGTACGAAGCGCCCGTCGGCGTCGAGTTCGCCGGGGACGCCGAGCGTCGGCGCCGGGATCGCCGTGGTGGCAAGGCCGGGTGTCCCGCGCGACGTCACGAGCACCATGCGACCCGACAGCGGGAAGAGCTCGGGGCACTCGCTCATGGCGCCGAACTTGTCGTCGGTGGCCACGAAGAGCGGCCCGAGGAACTCCCAGCGTTCGAGATCCGAGGACCCGTAAGACAGGACGGCGGCGCGGTTCGTACGCTCTTCGGTGGAGCCGACGATCATGCGCCACCCGCCGTCGTCGGCGCGCCACACGTACGGATCGCGAAAGCACTCGCCGTAGCCGGGTGGCGGCTCGGACACGATCGCCGTCGGCGATTGCTCCCAGTGCACGAGGTCGTCGGAGCGCGCCAGGCACTGGGTCTGGTCGAGGGGCGGGTACGCCCGGATGCCGGTGTACGCGGCGGCATACCCGTCGGGGGTGGCGAACACGGCCCCCGTCCAGCACCCGAGGCCGTCGGGGCCGTCCGGACGCGGGGAGAGGGCGACCGGCAGCGTCGACCAGTGCACCAGGTCGTCGGTCACCGCGTGCCCCCAGTGGAAACGGGTCCACTCGGCCGCCTCGGGGTTGTGGTCGAAATAGACGTGGAGGCGCTCGCCGTCGTGGAATGGGATGACGTCGTTCATCCAGCCGCCGGACGAGTAGTGGTACACGGGTCGGCACGCGTCGGCGACGGTCGGCGGCATTCTGACAACGTTGTCACACACGTGCCCATCGACGCAAGGCCCGGGCCCTGCCTGCAGCGGAGACGATCAGGAAAGAGCGCTGCCCACCGGCGCCCGGAGGCCTCGCTGCACGAGCGTGGTGGGCACCACGACCTTGCGCACCGGGTACGTCTTGCCGTCGAGCCGGTCGAACAGGAGCTGGGCACCGAGGCGGCCGAGCTCGGCCACGTCGTGGGCGATCAGCGTGATGGGGAACGGCAAGAGGTCGGCAAGCTCGAAGTCGTCGAAGCCGACGATGTCGACCGGGGCGGGGTGGTGCGCCAGCAGCCGCACGACACCGACCGTCGTGCGGTTGTTGACGAGGAACAGCGCCGTCGGCGGCTTGGCCAAGCCGAGGAGCTCGGCGGCGGCGCGCTCGGCGGCGTCGGGCGTGTGGACGTCGAGGCGGATGTACCGCTCGTCGACGGCGCCTCCGACCCGTTCGATCCCCCGGCGGAAGCCCTTGAGCCGCTCACGCACGGTGTAGATGTCGGGGCGGTCCCCGATGAAGCCGATCCGCCGGTGGCCGGCGGCGAGGAGATGGGCGACCCCCTGCTCGGCCCCGCCGACGTTGTCGACCACGACGGTATCGGCCTTCACGCCCGCGGGCGGACGGTCGAGGAACACCACCGCCGTTCCCATGGCCATCTCGGGCAGCAGGTACCGGTGGTCTCGTCCCGCGGGGACGATGAGGAGGCCGTCGACGCGGCGGCCGCAGAGGCTGCCCACCAGCTCGCGCTCGACGTCGGCGTCCTCTTCGGAGCTTCCGGCGATGACGAGGACGTTGCGCTCGCGGGCGACCTCTTCCACCGCTCGCATCACCACGGAGTAGAAGGGGTTGCTCACGTCCTCAATGACGAGCCCGATGGTGGCGGAGGCGCCGCCGGACCGAAGATCACGCGCCATGTCGTTGCGGCGGAACCCGAGCTCCTCCACGGCCGCGAGCACGCGTTCCAGCGTCGCCGGGCTGAGATGGGGCTCGCCGTTGATCGCACGCGACACCGTCTTGAGGCTGACGCCCGCCATGTTCGCGACGTCGCGCATCGTCGGCCGTCGTTGGCCGTTGGCGTCGGTGTCCCGCGTGCGGTTCATCCGATCCTCGGCTTCCACCCCACCGCGCTGTCGTGACATCGATGTCATACTATCGTTGAACCCGGTGATCACGCAGGAGCAGCTCGAAGCCGCGAGGGCGCGGGTAGTCGCGATGCTCGACGCCGCCGGGGTGGTCCTCACCCCCGACGAGCAACGTTCGCTCGAAGTGGCCGACTGCGGGCTGTCGCAGCTCGACCGCATCGGCGTCCAGATCCTGACCTACGTCAACACCGAGCGGGTCTGCGCCAAGGAGCTCGTGCTCTTTCCGCATCAGACGTGCCCCGAGCACCGGCACCCGCCGTTCGGCGGCGCTCCCGGCAAGGAGGAGACGTTCCGCTGCCGGGCGGGAACCGTCTACCTCTACACCGAAGGGCCACCCACGCCCGAACCGCAGTGCCGGCCCGACGGCGTGTTCACGGTGTGGCACGAGATCGTGCTCCGGCCCGGCGACCAGCACACAATCCCGCCTGACACGCTCCACTGGTTCCAGGCCGGGCCAGAGGGCGCCGTGATCACCGAGTTCTCGACGCAGAGCCGAGACGACCTCGACGTCTTCAGCGACCCGGCCATCCGGCGCGCCACGGTCGTCGCCGATTCGGCGTAGCGCGCCACTCAGGTCGCGGGCGTGACGATGCCTGCGCGCATCTCGGCGGCGGACACGCCCTGCGTCGAGTCCACGATCCGGATGGTCGCCCGGGTGAGGTTGGCGAGGTTGTCCCGGTCGATCTTGTCGGGCGTGTCGATGGCGTCGAAGAGGTAGAACGGGGCGGCGAGAAACTGGCACACCGGCACCCCCTCGAGGTGGTAGAAGCCGCCATCGGTCGTCGGGTGGGCGCCGATGGAATCGGGGGCGAGGACCATCGAACGGTTGAGGCGCTCCGTCGCCAGCGCCTCGCAGACGGCCGCTTCGAGGTGCGGGTTGCGGCTGACGAACCACCACCGCGGGGCGCACTGGCCCTTGGACACGACGTGCCCGTCGCGCTCCTCGAAGTCCAGCGCGGCGTGCTCCAGGTGAACCTCCAGCACGATGTTCGGAAGCTCCTCGCCATGAGCCTTGATGTAGGCGCGAAGGCCGGCGCCGTCATACATGTGGCCCGCTTGGAGGACGAACTGCATCCGGTGCGGCCGTCGCTCCGCCGGCTGGCTCGCCCAGAACTTCGCCTGGGCGAAGACGAGGGCCACGCCCGAGGCGTCCTCGACGGCCGACGACCACGGGCCGTCGTGGTGGGAGCCGATCATGACGACTTCGTCGTCGGGGCCGGGCAGTTCGCCGACGATGGTCCAGGATGTGGCGTCCGAGATCCGTGTCTCCACGTGCAGGTGGATCGACACCGGACCCTCCGCCAGCTTCTCGTGGAGCCAGGCGCCCGCGGCGCGACCGACCCACACGCCGGGGATGGGGCGCTCGATGTTGTCGTAGGGGACGTAGTACCGGCAGGAGCCCCCCGGGTAGTTCGCCAGGTTGCCGATGAACGCCGCCCCGCCCGCCTCGATCGTGGGCTCCACCATCCGATGGAGGTCGGCGGAGAACGGAAGCATCTGCAACTCGTTGTCGAACGTGCCGTCGGGGTCGATGACGCGACCGCTGAGATCGGCCGGGACGCTGCCGAATGCCGCGTACATCGCAGGCGGCACGGACAGGAGGTTGACGTCGTACAGCGACGCGCGCCCCTCGACCGCTTCGGGCCGCATGTGGTCGAAGGCGGCGAGCTCCCCGCGGATGTCGCCCGAGGCGCACAACGGCACCGGATGGCACTCGAGCTCGGTAGTCTCACCGGATGACGTGGTTGCGCGCAGCCACCACACGATCGGGTCCCAGCGGCGGACGTGCACCGGCTCCCGCCCGACTTCCATCCCCAACGAGGTGAAGAGGTCGACGGCATATTTCTCAACCCATGTGTCGGCTGCGTATCCGGGCCGACGCACCCCCTTGCGACAGATCTGCTCGACCCACGAGAAGATCTCGTCATCGCTCGGTACCGCGGCCGCGTCGAGCCCCGTCGGGAAGTTCGTCGATGTCACGTTCATGTGCGGGGGTTGCCTCCGTCTGGGGACGCTCAGCTGAGCGCGGGCATGGTGGACAGGCGCGTCGAGCCGGGCGGCGGCCACGTGGTGGGGCTGACGACCGCACTCGCGGCGGAGAAACGATCGGCGACATCTGCCCACGCAGGCAGGCGGTTGTGGCTGCTGATCCGGGCGGCCGCCGCCATCGACGCGGCGCAAAGCGCTTCATGCGGCGGCAGGTCGCACGACAGGCCGTAGAGGAACCCGGCCACAGCGGCGTCGCCGGCGCCGGCGGTGCTTACAAGGTCGACGTCGATGCTGGGCGCCCACAAGTCCTGTCCCGCCCACGCGCCCGCGGTGCGCCGCAGCCGCTCGCCTGCCCGAGACAGACGACGGTCGTCGGCCGTGACGAGGTAGAGGCCGTCGGCATCTGCTTTGAGCAGCACCGCCGCCGCGCCCGCTCCGATGAGGTCGGCCGCCCACGACACGGGGTCGGCCGGCGAGCCGCCGAAGGCGCAGTGGAGATCGTCGAGCGACGCGGTCAGGACATCGACGTGCCGCACCACCCCGTCGATGAGCCGCGGCCAGTCGACGGCCGACGCACCGGAGTCGGCGTCGAAGGTGGCCAGGTCGACGCAGGTGGTGATGCCTCGGCGGGACGCCTCGGCGAGCACGCGGCACAACGAATCGCCACCGTCGGCGTAAAGAGACGGCAGCGCGCTGGGGTACCCCACGTGCAGGAGGTCGGCCCCGTCGAGGTCGACGGCCGAGACGTCGAAGGCCTCGTTGGCTCCGACGTGGTGCCAAAACGCGCGGTCGTCTCGGGGCGGCTGGACCACGACGCTGTAGGACGTGGGCGACGCCACGACACGAACTCCGGAAGCATCGACGTTGGGGCGGTCGAGCAACTCGAGGAGGAGGCGTCCGAGATCGTCCCCGCCCACGGCGCCCGCCAGTCGCACAGGCGCCCCCAGGGCGGCGAGGTCCAGTCCGGTGTTGCCGACGCACCCCCCCGCTCGCACGGTGAGCGGTCCGACGTCGGTCAGCTGGCCCGGCGTGATCGTCGGCACACCGCTGAGCGACGGGATCAGGTCGACACAGAGGTGCCCGGCGACGACGACATCTCCTCGAGGCCTGGCCGCTCCCATGCCCTCAGCGTATTTGACAACGTTGTCAAAAGCAAGTTCACTGTGCGCCCGTGATCGACTACCGACTGAACCGGTTGTTCAACCCGACGTCAGGACGGTGCCTCGATGTCGCCGTCGACCATGGCTTCTTCGGGGAAGCGGCCTTCATCGCGGGCATCGAGGACATGCCTTCGGCGGTGGCGCGGCTCGTCGCTGCAGCCCCGGACGCCGTGCAGCTGACGCCCGGTCAGGCGCCGCTGCTCCAGGCCGTTCCCGGCAAAGCCAAGCCCGCCCTCGTGCTCCGCACCGATGTCGCCAACGCCTACGGCAACCCGCTCGACGCTTACATCTTCTCGCGCGTGTTCCCGGATGCCGTCGAGCAGGCGGTCCGCCTCGACGCCTCCTGCGTCGTCGTGAACCTGCTCCACCTCCCGGGCAGGCCCGACGTGCGGGAGGCGTGCATCGCCAACATCATGGAGCTCCGGCGCGAATGCGACCGCTACGCCATGCCGCTCATGATCGAGCCGTTGGTAATGCGGGACAACACAGTGGCGGGCGGCTACATGGTCGACGGCGAGACGCAGAAGGTCGTCGCCCTCGTGCGCCAGGCTCGTGAGCTCGGCGCCGACCTCATCAAGGCCGACCCCACCGACAACGTCGAGGACTACCACCTCGTGGTGCAGGCCGGACACGTGCCGCTGCTCGTTCGCGGTGGCGGCCGCGTCAGCGACGAGGAGCTGCTGGCCCGGACCGAGGCGCTGCTCGCCCAGGGGGCGGCGGGGATCGTCTACGGCCGCAACATCGTGCAGCACCCGACACCCGCCGCCATCACCACCGCGCTCATGGCCATGCTGCACGACGGGCTCACCGCCGAGAAAGCGCTCGAGCTGGTGACGGCGGGATGACGGCGATACCGGTCAACGTCGGGATCGTCGGCGGTGGCCTGATGGGCAAGGAGCTGGCGTCGGCGATCGGCCGCTGGCACGCACTCGTCGACCATCCCGTCGTTCCCCGTCTCACCCACGTGTGCGACGCCAACCCCGACATGCTCCCGTGGTTCCAACGGCTCCCGTCGGTGAAGGTGACGACGACCGACTATCGCGTGCTGCTCGACGACCCCGGCGTCGACGTGCTGTACGTCGCCGTCCCCCACCACCTGCACGAGCGGCTCTACCTCGATTGCATCGAGGCGGGGAAGGACTTCCTCGGCGAGAAGCCGTTCGGCATCGACCTGGCTGCCGCCGAGCGCATCAACGCCGCGCTGGAGGACCGGCCCGATGTGTTCGTCCGGTGCTCGAGTGAGATGCCGTTCTACCCGGCGGCGCAACATGCGGCCGCCATCGCCGCGTCAGGCGAGCTCGGTCGCATCATCGAGGCAGGCTGCGGCCTGTTGCACTCCAGCGATCTCGACCTCGCCAAACCGATCAACTGGAAACGCCGCGTGGAGACGTGCGGCGCCATCGGCGTGATGGGCGACCTCGGGATGCACAGCCTCCACATGCCACTTCGCCTCGGGTGGGCGCCGACGTCGGTCTATGCCGTCCTGCAGGATCTCGTACCCTCCCGCCCGACCGCGACCGGGTCGGACGAGCTCGCCACGTGCGACACCTTCGAGAACGCCACCCTGCTGTGCCGGGTCGACGACGGCGCCGGCGCGCAGTTCCCGTTGACGCTCGAACAGAAGCGCATCAAGCCCGGAGAGAAGAACTCGTTCTACTTCCGCGTGCTCGGCATGAACGGCGGCGTGTCCTTTTCGACCAGCAACGCCAAGGCCCTCTGGCGCATGCGTGTGGTGGACGGCGAGCAGGTCTGGGGGAAGATCGAGGTTGGCAGCCAGTCGACGTTTCCTACCATCACGGGCGGGATCTTCGAGTTCGGCTTTCCCGACGCCATCCTCCAGATGTGGGCTGCGTTCCT
>JAHWLA010000162.1 GCA_019347595.1 Actinomycetota bacterium | reverse complement strand
AGGAGGCCGGCGCCGGTCGGCGTGGTGAGCTCCACGGTCACGTCGACGCCGTGGGACGGGGCGCCGGCCAGGAGCTCGACCACCGCCGGCGAGGGGTTGGGCAACAAGCCGTGCGAGGTGCGGACCATGCCCAGCCCCATGGCCACCGGGCTGGCGTGCACGGTGTCGACACCGAGCACCTCGAGAGCGGCGGCCACGCCGACGATGTCGACGATGGCGTCGATGCCGCCCACCTCGTGGAAGTGGACCTGCGAGGGGTGCCGTCGGTGCAGGCGGCCCTCGACCTCGGCCATCGCCGCGAAGGTGGCCAGGGCGCGGTCCCGGACACGCTGGGGAAGGCGGGCCTCCTCGATGACCCCCTGGATGTGGGCGTGGGTGCGCACCACCGGCGTCTCGGCCACCTGGACCTCGACCCGGGTGGCGGCGATGCCGCCCCGCAGCACTGGTTGGGCCTCGACGGTCCAGCCTCCAACGGGGAGCCGGTGCAGCAGTCCCACCACCTCGGTGATGTCGGCACCGGCGTCGACCAGGCTGCCGAGCGCCATGTCGCCGGCGATGCCGGAGAAGCAGTGGAACCAGGCGACGGTGGCCACCCGCCGCCTACCGCAGCATCCTGGCCACGGCGCAGGCGGCCCCGAAGCCGTTGTCGATGCCGACCACGGTGATGCCCGCGGCGCACGACGAGAGCATGCCGAGCAACGCCGTCACCCCCTCGAAGGCGGCGCCGTAGCCCGTGCTCGTCGGCACTGCCACCACCGGCGCCGCCGTCAGGCCCCCGACCATGCTGGGCAGTGCGCCCTCCATGCCCGCCACCACCACGATGGCGTCGGCCGCGGCCAGCTCGTCGACCGTGGCGAGCAACCGGTGCACGCCCGCCACCCCGCAGTCGGCCAGCAACGTGGGCCGGTACCCGTAGGCCGTGAGCGTCGCCGTGCACTCCTCGGCCACCGGCAGGTCGGCCGTCCCGGCCGTGATCACCAGCACCCGCCCCGTCCGCTCCGGCGCGGGCCGCCACACCACCGTGCGCCCTGTCCGCACGCCGCCCGGGTTGCGGGCCAGCGCGGCGTCGGCCTGGTCGTCGTCGGCCCGGGTGAGGAGCACCGGTCCGCCGTCGGGCTCGGCCAGCAGCTCGGCCACGATGGCGGCGCAGTGCTCGGGCGTCTTGCCCGGCCCGTACACCGCCTCGGGCAGCCCTTGGCGCAAGACGCGGTGGTGGTCGACGCGGGCGAACCCGAGGTCGGCGAACGGCAGCCGGCGCAGACGCGAGACGGCGTCGTCGGGGTGGACGGCGCCGGTGCGCACGTCGTCGAGCAGTTTTCGCAGGGTCGGCTCGTCCATGTCCTCACTATCCTGCCTTCGATGACGCGTGTCGCCTTCCTCGGGCCGCCGGGGACGTTCACCGAAGAGGCGCTGCTGACGCAGCCCGACCTCGCCGCCGCCGAGCTGGTGGCGCTGCGCACCATGCCCGACGTGCTGACGGCGACCACGGCGGGCGACGTCGACTACGGCTTCGTCGCCATGGAGAACGCCATCGACGGCACCGTCAACGAGTCGCTCGACTCGCTGGTGTTCGAACAGGACGACCTCCTCATCCAGCGCGAGGTGGTCATCGGCGTCCACCTCAACCTGCTGGCCCCGCCGGGCACGAGCCTGGCCGACGTGCGCCAGGTGGTGTCGTTCCCCAAGGCCGTCGCCCAGTGCCGCCTGTTCCTGGCCTCGCAGCTCCCCGAGGCCGAGGTGGTGGCCGCCAACTCCACGGCCGAGGCCGTGCGCCAGGTGGGCGAGGGGCACGAACCGGGCACGGCGGCGGTGGGCACGGCATTGGCGGCCAAGCTGTACGGCCTCGACGTGCTGGCCGGCGACATCGAGGACCACCCCGACAACGCCACCCGCTTCGTGCTGGTGAGCCGGGGCCACATCCCGGCGCCGACCGGCCACGACAAGACGAGCATCGTGTGCTTCCAGCGGTCGGACCATCCGGGCAGCCTGCATGCGATCCTCGGCCAGTTCTCGGCCCGCGCCATCAACCTGACGAAGCTGGAGTCGCGCCCCACCAAGAAAGGGCTGGGCGACTACTGCTTCATCATCGACCTGGAGGGCCACGTCGCCGACGAGGTGATCGCCGACTGCCTCCGCGATCTGCACGCCCAGTTGGCCGGGGTCAAATTCCTGGGCTCCTACCCGGCGGCGGGCGAGCACGGGGCCGCCATCCGTCGCGACGCCGATGCCGCCTGGCGGGCGGCCGACGAGTGGGTCACGACGTTGCGGGAGCGGGTCGGCCGGTAGCCTGGCCCCGTCGGGAGGGATGGCAGAGCGGCCGAATGCGAGGCTCTTGAAAAGCCTTGAGGGGCAACCCTCCGTGGGTTCAAATCCCACTCCCTCCGCTCAGTCGGCGTCGCGGCGAGGCGGCACTCGGACCACCAGCAGGGCGAGGTCGTCCCGGGAGACGCCGCCCTCGAAGCGGTTGACGGCGCCCTCGATGGCCGCGACCAGCCCGGCGGCGCCGGCGCCCGTCGCCTCCTCCACCACTGTCAGCAGGCGCTCCTCGCCAAACTGCCCCTCGGCACCGCGAGCCTCGGTCACGCCGTCGGTGTAGAACACCAAGGCGTCGCCCGGCACGAGGAGCACCGCTTGGTCGAACAGCTCGGGGCGTTCGACAACGCCCAGCACGGTGCCCGGCCTGCCGACGACGGAGGCGGTCCCGTCGGCGCGCAGCAGGACGGGCTGGGGGTGGCCGCCCAGGGAGACGACGACTTCGACGTGGTTCTCGAAGCAGCGGAGGGCGCCGTAGGCGACGGTGATGAAGCGGCCGTGCTCGTCCTGGCGCATGACGGCCTCGTTGAGCAGGCTGAGGACGTTCCGCGGTCGCCGGGCGCGCATGACGGCGGCCCGCACGGTGTAGCGGGCCAGCGCGGTCAAGGTGGCCGCTTCGGCGCCCTTGCCGCAGACGTCGCCCATCACCACCCCCCAGCCGGTGCCGCGGGCGGGGAACACGTCGTAGAAGTCGCCGCCCACGTCGATGCCCGCGCCCGCCGGGCGGTAGGCCGCGGCCACGTCTAGTCCCTGGATGTCGGGCAGGTGCGGAGGCAGGAGGCTGGCCTGGAGGGTGCGGGCCAACGAGGCGAAGCGCTCGCTGGTGGCCTGCGCCGCGTGCTCGGCCCGGCGGCGTTCGAGGAACTGGCCCAACTGCCCGCCGACGGTGGCCACTACGCCGAGCAGGTCGGGGTCCGAGGCCTTGCGGTCGCGGTGGAAGAACTCGACGACCCCGAGGCAGCGACCCTCGGACATCACGGGGAAGCCGAAGGCGGTGCGCAGGCCGCGCTCGAGCGCCCACGCCGCCCGGGGGAACTCGCTGTTGGCGGCGAAGTCCTCGATCCAGACCGGCTTTGTGGCCCGCCACACGTGACCGGGAAGGCCGACGCCTCGTGGGAACTGCGCGGCTCGCGTCAGCGCCACGAACTCGGCGGCGTCGAAGCCGGGCTCGTGCCAGACGTCGACGCAGCGCACGACGTCGCCGTCGACCAGCCACAGCGCGCCCACCTGCCACGCCAGGCTTGTGCCGATGGCGGCCAGCACCAGCGGCGCGGCCGACTCGAGGCTCTTGACTGTGCCGCTGAGCCCCAGCAGCACGGCGACTTCGGTGGTGGCTTTGAAGTAGCTCGTCATCGCCGTCTGCCGCTCGAGCTCGACGCGGTCGGCCAGGTCGCGGAACGAGGCCACGAACACCTGGCGGTCGTCGCCCGCCCGGAAGGCGGCCAGCGTCAGCTCGACGGCGACTTCGTGGCCGTCGCGATGCAGGGCGGCTACGCGCACCGCGTTGCCTATGAGGGTGGGGACGCCGGTCGTCAGGTAGCGGGAGAAACCGGTGAGGTGGGCGTCCCGCAGGCGCTCGGGGACGATGGCCAGGAGCGACTTGCCCTGGAGGTCGCCGCGTGACCAGCCGAGCAGCCGCTCGGCGGCCGGGTTGCAGTAGATGATGCGGTTGCCGTCGTCGGCGGCCACGACGGCGTCGCTGAGCTCGTCGAGGATGACGCGGTCCTCGATGGCGGCGAGGGGCGCGCTGGTGGCGATGTCGACAGACGACGCGGGTCGCTCCTGCTGCCCGCCCTCGGTTCCGGCCGCCGACACCAAGAGGCCACCATACCTTTCGCAGGCGCATCGCGGACGTGCGGCGCGTACACTGCGAGGTCCGAGGAGAGGTGCGAGAGCGGCCGAATCGGACTCACTGCTAATGAGTTGACCTCTAACCGGGGTCCGGGGGTTCAAATCCCCCCCTCTCCGCGTAGCGGCCGGCGCCGAAAGGGCCGGCCGCTTTTTCGTTGTCGGTCTCGGGGATTCGCGCTCAAGTCCGACTAGTTCTTTGTCGACGCGGGACTAGTTCTCCGAGGAGCCGGCCGATGACGAAGACGCGGGATCGAATGTGGCGTTGGCTGGTGTTGGTGGCGGTCCCCATCGCGGGCGCCACGGTGGCCCAGTCGCCCACGCACCTGCGGCTCATGATCCTGGTCGGGGCGGGCGTCACCTGGCTGTTGCTGCGGTCCACAGAGCGCAACCGGTGGACGGCCGAGCTGGCCAAGGCGGAGAGCGCCACCCAGGCCCGGCATGCGGCGTTTGCCCAGCACTCGTCCGACGTGGTGACGGTGGTCGACGGCACCAACGTGATCCGCTATCAGAGCCCGTCGGTCACCCGGGTGTTCGGCTATGCCAAGGACGAGATGCTGGGGATGAACCTCCGGGACCTGCTCCACCCCGAGGACCGGCGGCGGGTGTTCGGCATGATCGTGGCCGCCCAGGACGAGGGCCGGGAGACGGCGTTGGTCGAGTGCCGGGTGAAGCACGCCGACGGCTCGTGGCGGTACGCGGAGACGGCGGTCAGCAGCAAACTCGACGATCCCGACGTGTGCGGCGTCATCCTCAACACGCGTGACGTCAGCGAGCGGAAGTCGCTGGAGGAGGCCCTGGCCCATCAGGCGTTCCACGACTCGCTCACCAAGCTGGCCAACCGGGCGCTGCTGAAGGACCGCATCGACCACGCGCTGGCCCGGGCCGTGCGCCGGGGGCGGGCGCTGGCCGTCATGCTGCTCGACCTCGACGGGTTCAAGGCGGTCAACGACAGCCTCGGCCACGACGCGGGGGACGAGCTGTTGATCTGCGTGGCCACACGCCTGGACGAGTGCATCCGGCCCACCGACACGGCGGCCCGGCTGGGCGGCGACGAGTTCGCCGTGCTCGTCGAGGACCTGGCGTCGCCGGGCGACTACGCCATCGTCGCAACACGGATGCTCGAGTCGTTGCAGGCGCCGTTCCATGTCCACGGCAAGGAGGTGTTCGTCCGGGGCAGCATCGGCATCGCCATGTGCGGCGAGGGCGACAACACCGCCGACGAGCTGCTGCGCAACGCGGATGTCGCCATGTACATGGCCAAGGCCGAGGGCAAGAACCGCTTCGAGCTGTTCAACCCGAGCATGCATTCGGCGATGCTGCGGCGGCTCGACACCGAGGCCGAGCTGCGCCGGGCGGTGGACCGGCACGAGTTCGTGCTGCACTACCAGCCCACTGTCGTACTGGACACGGGGCGCATCGCCGGTGTCGAGGCGCTGGTGCGGTGGAACCACCCGGAGCGGGGGCTCATCCCGCCCATCGAGTTCATCCCCATCGCCGAGGAGACGGGGCTGATCGTGCCGTTGGGCGAGTGGGTGCTGCGGGAGGCGTGCGCCCAGGCCCAGCAGTGGCACGGGGAGCATCCCAAGGACCCGCCGCTGATGATGAGCGTGAACCTGTCGATGCGCCAGCTCCAGCAGGAGAACATCGTGGGCACGGTGTCGGAGGTGCTGGCCGAGACGGGCTTGGCTGCCGAGTGCCTCACGCTGGAGATCACCGAGAGCGCCGTCATGAACGACCACGTGACGACGATCGTGCGGCTCAACCAGCTCAAGGCGCTGGGGGTGCGGATCGCCGTCGACGACTTCGGGACGGGGTACTCGTCGCTGTCGTACCTGCGGCGGTTCCCGATCGACGTGCTCAAGATCGACCGGTCGTTCGTGGACGGGGTGACGGACGGCTCGCAGAAGCGGGCGTTGCTACGGACGATCGTGGAGCTGGGGCGGGCGTTGAACCTGGAGACCGTGGCCGAGGGCATCGAGTTGCCCGAGGAGCTCCAGCAGTTGCGGTCGCTGGAGTGCGAGCTGGGGCAGGGTTTCTACTTCGCCCGCCCGCTGGAGGCGTCGGTGGTGGCGGAGCTGCTGGCCCAGGGCGCGCTGTCGCCGTCCTCCGCCGTCGTGGACTTGGTGGAAGGGCGACCCACCGAGATCTGGTGACGTCGTTCCGGCGGCAGAAATGGCCGCTGAGCGGGCGGTTGTGCCCCCGGAACCGACCGCCGCCCGTTCTCTGTGCCGGAACTGTCGCTCAACGGGGGTTTTCGCACCCAGAACAGGGCACGGCACGCTGAACCGACTTCGAGGCCCCGAGCCCCCCCGACTACACTGCCGTGTCCGACCTGCGCTCGTAGCTCAACGGATAGAGCATCTGACTACGGATCAGAAGGTTGGGG
>JAHWLA010000161.1:2716-6632 GCA_019347595.1 Actinomycetota bacterium | reverse complement strand
CGGGAAATCGCCCCCGCGCAGAACAGCAGGGCCTCGGCGAGCGTGGTCTTCCCCGCGCCCCCATGACCGACCAGTGCGACGTTCCGGATCTTCGCGGGAGGGAAGACGTTCACGAGGCGACCTCGCTTCTCGGTGGTGTCGGATTCGTCAGGTTATCGAAGCGCGCTGGTACCCTGACGGTCGTGTTCGACGGACGCTGGCGAACCAGCGTGGACCGGGTCACCGCCCCCGTCGGCGCCTCCATCCGCCATTCCGGGATGACCGCCGACCAGTTCACCGCCCTCGGCTTGGCCATGGCAGTGGCCACCGCCGTCGTCATCGCGTCCGGGCGGCTGTTCCTCGGCGCCGTCCTGCTGGTGCTCTCGGCCATCCCCGACCTGCTCGACGGGGCCGTCGCCAAGGCGTCCGGCACCGCCTCGCCCCGGGGCGCCTTCTTCGACTCCGTAGCCGACCGGGTGACCGACTCGCTGGTCCTCGGCGGCATCGCCTGGCACCTGGCCGCCACCGAGCCGGGTGGGCGCATGATGCTGCTGCCGATGGCCGTGCTCGGCACGTCGACGCTGATTTCGTACCAGCGGGCCAAGGCCGAGTCGCTCGGCTACTCGGCCAAGGGCGGTCTCATGGAGCGCGCCGAGCGCATCGCCGCCCTGTGCATCGGCTTGGCGTTCTCGGCGCTGCTCGTCCCCGTGCTCTGGCTGATGCTGGCGCTCACCTCGGTGACGGCCGTGCAGCGGTTCGCCAAGGTGTGGAAGCAGGCCGGGGCGCCGCCTCGCACGGCCGACCGGCCCCCGTGGCGCGACCGGGTCGCCAACGCCCGCATGTGGGAGCGGCGGCAGGCCCTGCTGGAACGGCGCAGCGCCATCCGGCGCGACCGGGCCCGCACCCGCCCCTGACGCCTCGCGTGCTCGATCGTCTCCGTCGCCGGGCGCCGTACTACGCCTACCTGGCCGGCTCCACCGTGGCCCGGAGCCTGCCCGCCGGTGCGGCGTCGCTGCTCGCTCGGACGGCGGCCGACGTGGCGGTGCGCGTCCTCCCGCAGCGCCGGGCCATGGTCGAGCGCCACCTGCGGCGGACGGGCGCGTCGGGCCAGGCCCGCGACGTGTTCCGCTCGTACGCCCGCTACTGGCTGGAGTCGTTCCGTCTGCCCGACATCTCGCCGACGGCACTCGACGCCGGGTTGCGGGCCCAAGGCATGGAGCACCTGGCCGCCGCGCAGGCCGACGGCAAGGGCGTGATCATGGCGCTGCCGCATCTGGGCGGATGGGATTTCGGCGGCGCCTGGTTCGCGGCCCAGGGCTACAAGCCCACGGTGGTCGTCGAGCCCCTCGAGCCGCCCGAGCTGTTCGACTGGTTCGCCCGCTTCCGGGAGCAGCTCGGCGTGACCGTCGTGCCGCTGGGGCCGGACGTGGCCACCGTGCTGCTGGGCGTGCTGCGCGACGGCGGCATCCTCGGGCTGCTGTCCGACCGCGACATCGGCGGCACGGGCGTGGAGGTGGAGTTCTTCGGCGAGCGCACCACCCTGCCCAGCGGGCCCGCCACGCTGGCCCTGCGCACGGGGGCGGCGATTCTGCCGACGGCGGTGTTCTTCGACGACTCGGCAGGCGGCCACCGCGGCGTCATCCGCCCGCCGATCGACACCACCCGGGCGGGGTCGTTCCGGGAGGACGTGACGCGGGTGACGCAGGCGATGGCGAAGGAGCTGGAGGCGTTCATCCGCCAGGCGCCCGAGCAGTGGCACCTCCTCCAGCCCAACTGGCCCAGCGACCGCGCCCGCTGATTCGTAGTAGTTGTGTCGCAGTAATGCGCCGTATGCGGGGCACTACTGCGACACAAATGAGGTCAGTGGCCGTTGCCGCCGCCGCCGGCGCCGTAGTTCATGGAGGCCACGGGGAAGCGGAGGAACTCGAGCGCCAGGCCCTGCTGGAACACGGGCACGAAATTGGAGCGCAGCCACTGGTTGAGCACGCGCTTGGTGCCCTGCACGGCTCCCGCCGGGTACGAGGCGATCTTGCCCGCCAGCTCCATGGCCCGGTCGAACGAGGCGCCGGTGTCGACCAGCTCGCTCACCAGGCCGATGCGCTCCGCCTCGACGGCATCGAGCGTGTCGCCGGTGAGCAACCAGCGCTTGGCCCGCATGAGCCCGATGGCGGGCGGCCACAGGAACGGCCCGGTGGCGCTCACCACGCCGATGCGCACGTGGGGGTCGCCGAACGTCAGGTGCCGCTCGGCCACCACGATGTCGCACAGCATCATCAGCGACAGCCCCGACCCGCCGGCCGTGCCGTTGAGGGCGACCACGATCGGCTTGTCGAAGTTCATCCACGCGCCGAAGATCTCGAGCGACCGGTCGTAGTAGCCCGCCGGGTCGAAGGGGTCGTCTCCGTGGTGGGCGCCGCCGCAGAAGGTGTCGCCGGACCCGGTCAGCAGGACGGCGCGCACCTCGTCGTCGGCGGCGAGGTCGACGAGCACCTGCTTCATCTCCCACTCGTCGGCGAGCGCCCACCGGTTGCCGTTCTCCGGGCGGTTGAAGCGGACGACGGCGACGGAGCCTTGCTTTTCGATCTTCAGAAACGAGTACGTGTCCACAGGCATGTCGGGGACCATACGACAGCGGTCCGACGGTGTCTAACAAATGTTTGGTTTGACGCTTCCTTGACGATGCCGCGAGCCATCGGTAGCCTGCGAACGAACGACCGTTAGCCAACCCGGGAGCAAGGACAGGTGGGCGTCACCACGGAACGCATGGGGCGAGTTCAGCTCGTCACGCTCGACGACCCGGAGCGCATGAACGCGCTCGGGTTCGACCTGCTCGAAGGGCTCGACGCCGCCATGGCGGCCGCCACCGCCGACGACGATGTCGACGTCATCGTCCTCACCGGCGCCGGTGGCAAGGCGTTCTCGGCCGGGGCCGACCTGGAGTCACTCATCCCGGAGGTGGCCAAGCGGGGCGTCGAGGCCGTGATCCCGGACCCCGAAGCCCGCTTCTTCAGCAAGGTCGACAAGCCCATCGTGGCGGCCGTCGAGGGCTTCTGCCTGGCCGGAGGCCTCGAAGTGCTCATGGGCACCGACATCCGCATCGCGGGCGAGAGCGCCACCTTCGGGCTTCCCGAGGTCCGCTGGGGGCTGGTGGCGGCGGGCGGCTCGCACGTCCGCCTGCCCCGGCAGGTGCCGTGGGCGATCGCCATGCAGCTCCTGCTCACGGGCCGGCCCATCGGGGCCCAGCGCGCCTACGAGGTGGGCCTGGTCAACGAGGTCGTCTCCGACGGCACGGCCGTGGAGCGGGCGCTGGCCTTGGCCCAGCAGATCTCGGCCAACGGCCCGCTCGCCGTGCGGACGGCGAAGCGCATCGCCGTCGCCGCCCTCGACCTCGCCGGCGCCTTCCACACCGAAGCTGCATTGGCCGATCGGGTGTTCCGCAGCGACGACGCGCGCGAAGGCCCGGCCGCCTTCACGGAACGACGCAAGCCCACATTCACCGGGCGCTGAGCCGCACCACAGGAGAAAGCATGACCATCGAGCACAACGAGACGCGCCAGGCCGTGCGCGAGGTCGTCAAGGGCGTCACCGACCGCTTCGACCGACGCGAGTTCCTGCGCCGCGCCGAAGCGGGCGAGCGCCTCGACGACGTGTGGGAGTCCATGGCCGACCTGGGGCTGCTCGGCATGGGCGTCCCCGAGGAGTACGGCGGCAACGGTGGCGGGATGACCGGGCCGGTAAGCGTGGTGGAGGCGCTGGCCCAGGCGGGGACGCCGCCGGTCCTGTTCCTGCTGACCGCCTTCGCCCGCATGGCGATCCTGCGCCACGGCACCGAGGAGCAGCGGCAGCGCTTCGTCGCCCCCACCGTCGCCGGCGAGGTGCGCTTGTGCTTCGCCATCACCGAGGCCGACGCCGGGACCAACAGCTTCCGCCTGGAGAC
>JAHWLA010000161.1:0-2616 GCA_019347595.1 Actinomycetota bacterium | reverse complement strand
TGTGCTTCGCCATCACCGAGGCCGACGCCGGGACCAACAGCTTCCGCCTGGAGACCTACGCCGAGCGTGACGGCGACGAGTACGTGCTCAACGGGCAGAAGATCTTCATCTCGGGCGCCGACCAGGCGACCCACATGATGGTCGTCGCCCGCACGACG
Organism: Actinomycetota bacterium; assembly: GCA_019347595.1. GTDB lineage: Bacteria > Actinomycetota > Acidimicrobiia > Acidimicrobiales > JAHWLA01 > JAHWLA01. The sequence goes on along the minus strand of JAHWLA010000161.1, from coordinate 2,458 downwards.
CGGCTGCGGGAGACGGACGACAAGCGGCACGGGCTGTCGTTGTTCGTGGTCCCCATGGACGCGCCGGGCCTCGAGCTGTCCCGCATGGAGATCGACCTGCATTCCCCGGAGCACCAGTTCTTCGTCTTCCTCAACGACGTGCGGGTCCCCGCAGACAACCTCGTCGGCACACCGGACGGGGGGCTGCGCGCCCTCTTCGACGCCCTCAACCCCGAGCGCCTGCTCGTGTCGGCGTGGGCGATCGGCCTGGGCGACCATGCCCTGGCCCGCGGCGTCGCCTATGCGTCGGAGCGGGCGCCGTTCGGCACGCCGATCGGCTCGTACCAGGCGGTGCAGCACCCGCTCGCCCGAGCCAAGGCGCACCTGGAGGCGGCCCGCCTCATGCTCTACACGGCGTGCGAGACGTACGACGCAGGCGGCGACGCCGGGGGGGCGGCGAATATGGCCAAGCTCCTGGCCTCGGAGGCGGCCAACGAGGCCATCGACGCCGTCGTGCAGGCCCACGGCGGCACCGCCTTCGACAAGGAGTCCGACATCGTGACCCTGTGGCCGATGATCCGCCTCCTGCGCATCGCGCCCGTCAACAACGAGATGGTCCTCAACTACCTGGCCGAGCGCGTCCTCGGCCTCCCCAAGTCGTACTGAGCACAGGAGCGCACATGGACATCTACCGCGTCGCCGTGGTCGGCGGCGGGATCATGGGCCGGGGCATCGCCCAGGTCGTCGCCCAAGCAGGCTTCGACGTCGTCCTGGTCGACGTGTCGCAAGCCGCGCTCGACGATGCCCGCCGTCGCATCGCCAAGAGCCTCGATCGCATCGTGGCCGCCGACAAGCTGGGTCGCGACGACGCCGACGTCGTCCTCGAGCGCATCGAGACGAGCACCGACCTCGACACCGCGGCCAAAGGCGCAGACCACGTGATCGAGGCGGTGACCGAGGACCTCGATCTCAAGCGCGAGTTGTTCGCCCGCCTCGACCGGGCGTGCCCGGCCGAGGCCGTCCTGGCCACCAACACGTCGCAGTTCTCGGTGACGTCGATCGCCGCCGCCACCGGCCGCCCCGACCGGGTCATCGGGACGCACTGGTTCAACCCGCCCCCCGTAATGCGCCTGATCGAGGTGGTGCGGGGCGAGCAGACCTCGGACGAGACGCTGGCCACCACGCTCGACCTGGCCGCCCGGTACGGCAAGGAGACGATCGTCTGCCAGAAGGACACGCAGGGGTTCGTGACGTCGCGGCTCATCATGCTGTTCCTCCTGGAGGCGACGCGCATCCTCGAAGAGGGGATCGCCACGGCGGAGGACATCGACAAGGCATGCCGGCTGGCGTTCAACCACGCCATGGGGCCGCTGCGCACGGCGGACTTCAGTGGGCTCGACACGCTCCTGCGCGGTGCGCACGCCATGACCGAGCACTACGGCGAGCGTTTCCGGCCACCGCAGACGTTGCGGCGACTGGTGAACGCGGGCGAGTTGGGCAGCAAGACGGGCGGCGGATTCCACCGCGACAGCGAGTAGGACCGCCGCGGCGGTGCCGATCCCGCGTACGCTCGACGGAGCGGCCTGATCGACGCACGACGCGGGGGCCGGATGTACAAGGAGACCAAGACATGGCGTCGGACAGGTACGGGGAGATCGTCCAGGCGGCGACCACGCTGTTCAGCAAGAAGGGCTACGAGGCGACGAGCGTCCGCGACATCGCGGATGCCGTGCAGTTGAAGCCGGGCAGCCTCTACGCCCACATCCGCAGCAAGGAAGACCTGCTGGGGGCGATCATCGAGCGGGTGACCCAGGAGTTCTACGACCGCGCCCGCCCGGCGCTGGCGGCCGACGGGCGCTCGGCGTCCGAGCGCCTGCGCGCCTTCCTGGTCGCCCACTTGACGACGATCGCCGAGAACCTGCCGTCGGCGACGGTGTTCCTCCACGAGTGGGAGGGGCTCGACGCCGAACGACTGGCGGCCAACCGCAAGGAGCGGGTCGAGTACGAACGCTCGCTCGCCGATCTCATCACCGAGGGGGTGAAGGCGGGCGAGTTCCGGCCCGTCGACCCCCGCCTCACCGCCAAGGCCGTGCTGAGCCTCGTCAACTGGGCCTACACGTGGTACTCGCCTGCCGGCCCGCTCGGCGTCGACGAGATCGCCGACTACTTCTTCGACCTGCTGGTGTCCGGCTTGGGCGCAGGGCCCCGGGCCAAGACGGTCCCCCAGCCGCGACGCACGCGCGGCGTGGGTGCCGAGGGCGAGACGCTCAAGCGTGTCCGCCGCGCTGTGAGTCGCACGCGGGCGTAGCAGCCGCCCGAAAAACCACGAACCGGGCTGTTGACCTCCAGCGCCTCCTTCACTAACCTACCTAACGATCATTAGTTAGCGAGTTGGCCTAGTGAGCGAGGGAGACGCCGGGTGCGGGAAGCAGTCATCGTCGAGGCCGTACGTACGCCTGTCGGCAAGGGCCGCGCCAAC
>JAHWLA010000160.1 GCA_019347595.1 Actinomycetota bacterium | reverse complement strand
GGCACCGGCGTCGACATCTGGCCCGCCGCGCAGCTCGTGCTCGACGCCGCGGCCCGCAAGCACGGCAAGACGATCGCCTGGAAGGAAGTGCTGGCCGGCGAGAAGGCCTTCAACGAGACGGGCGACTGGCTCCCCGAGGAGACGGTCACCACCTTCCGCGAGTACCTCATCGGGATCAAAGGCCCCCTGACCACGCCGGTCGGCGGCGGCATCCGCTCGCTCAACGTCGCCCTGCGCCAGATCCTCGACCTGTACGTCTGCTTGCGCCCGGTGCGCTGGTTCCAGGGCGTGCCCTCGCCCGTGAAGACGCCCGAGAAGGTCGACATGGTGATCTTCCGGGAGAATACCGAGGACATCTACGCGGGCCTGGAAGTGGAGTCGGGCACCCCCGAGGCCAAGCGGCTCATCGAGTTGCTGCGCGACGCCTTCAAGTGGGAGATCCGCCCCGATTCGGGCATCGGCATCAAGCCGGTGTCGGAGACAGGGTCGAAGCGGCTCGTACGCGCCGCTCTCAACTACGCCGTGCGCCGCGGCCGCAAGAGCGTGACCCTCGTGCACAAGGGCAACATCATGAAGTTCACCGAGGGCGCCTTTCGCAACTGGGGCTACGAGGTCACGCGCGAGGAGTTCGGTGACGTGGCCGTCGGCTGGGAGGACTGCGGCGGCAAGCCGGGCGACAGGATCCTCGTCAAGGACGCCATCGCCGACATCACCCTCCAGCAGGTGCTGACCCGTCCCGACGAGTTCGACGTGATCGCCACCTTGAACCTCAACGGCGACTACCTGTCGGACGCGCTGGCGGCCCAGGTCGGTGGCATCGGCATCGCGCCGGGCGGCAACATCAACTACGTCACCGGCCACGGCACATTCGAGGCCACCCACGGCACGGCGCCCAAGTACGCCGGGCAGGACAAGGTCAACCCCGGCTCGGTGATCCTTTCGGGCGTGATGATGTTCGAGCACCTGGGCTGGCAGGGCGCGGCCGACGACATCGTGCGGGCGCTGGAGGCCACCATCGCCGACAAGGTGGTGACCTACGACTTCGCCCGCCTCATGGAGGGCGCCACCGAGGTGAAGTGCTCGGAGTTCGCCTCCGCCATCGTCGACCGCCTCTAACACCCCTCGTCCCGAGTACATAGCGTGCGGAATCCGTACGCTATGTACTCGGGACTTCGACCGGTTGGGGAGGGGGCGCGTAATCTCCGGCCATGCCCGAGAAGACCCCCGTACGCGTCGCCGTCACCGGGGCTGCCGGCCAGATCGGCTACAGCCTCCTCTTCCGAATCGCCAGTGGCGCGATGCTCGGTCCCGACCAGCCGGTCATCCTCCACCTCCTCGAGATCACGCCCGCACTGGGCGCGCTGGAGGGCGTGGCCATGGAGCTCGACGATTGCGCCTTCCCGCTCCTGCACGACATCGTGCGTACCGACGATCCCAACCGGGCCTTCGAGGGTGTGAACTACGCCCTGCTCGTCGGCTCCCGCCCCCGCACCAAGGGCATGGAACGGGGCGATCTGCTGGAGGCCAACGGGGCCATCTTCACCGTGCAGGGCAAGGCGCTGTCCGACAACGCGGCCGATGACGTGCGGGTCCTCGTGGTGGGCAACCCGGCCAACACCAACTGCCTCATCGCCATGAACAACGCCCCGAACATCGACTCGCGCCGGTTCACGGCCATGACCCGCCTCGACCACAACCGGGCCAAGGCCCAGCTGGCCAAGCGCCTCGACATCCACACAACCGACATCACCCGCATGACCATCTGGGGCAACCACTCGGCCACCCAGTATCCCGACGTGTTCCACGCCCAGGTCGGCGGCAAGAGCGCGGCCGAGCTGGTCAACGACCAGAAGTGGCTGGAGTCCGACTTCATCCCCACCGTGCAGCAGCGGGGGGCGGCGATCATCGAAGCGCGGGGCGCGTCGTCGGCGGCCAGCGCGGCCAACGCGGCGATCGACCACATGCACGACTGGGCCCTGGGGACCGCGGAGGGCGACTGGGTAAGCATGGCCGTGCCGTCGGACGGCAGCTACGGCGTGCCCGAGGGGCTCATCTCCTCGTTTCCCTGCACCACGAACAACGGCGAGTGGACGATCGTCCAGGGGCTCGACATCGACGAGTTCTCACGGGGGCGCATCGACGCCACCGTCGCCGAACTGGGCGAGGAACGCGAGGCCGTCCAGCAGCTCGGCCTCCTCGGCTGACCATCACCGCGCTGTCCCGAGTACATAGCGTACGGATTCCGCACGCTATGTACTCGGGACGCGGGGTTCAGACCGTGACGGAGACGGAGACCTGTACCCCGCGCCGCTGGAGGAAGTCCAGCTTGCGGTTGATGGCTTCCTTCCACGCCTCGAGGTCGGCGTCGAAATGGGCCCGGTCACCGTCCTCGTAGGCGTGCTCGAGCTCGTCGAAGGCGGCATCCTCGGCATCGAGCAGCTCCCGATACCGCCGCAGGAAGTGGTCGTCAATCACCTCGGCCAGCGTCACCAGCGCCCTCCTTGTCGTGCGTCGACGGACGTACTCCGTCGAGCGTACCGTCTCGTCCGATGCGACGTTCGATCGACGATGCCCGTGACGACCACCCGCCCGACGAGGACCGCGGGCCCGCCAGTTGGATGGTCGGCCTGTCCGACGACTGCGACTCGTGCGGCGACCTGCGCGTGGTCCTGACCCTGGAGGAGATCGGCCAGGCGGGCACGGGCGTCATCGCCCACCTCGCCCCCGACACCGCCCGCCGGCTGCGCGGCGCGGTGGCCGCCGCCCTCCGCGAGCTGGGGGAGGACCCGGGCCCGTGACCGGCGGCGGCGGTGCGTCGGGACCGGGCAGCGACCGCGGTCCCGACGCGGGCACCTTCGTCGGCCTGCTCGCCGACGAGACCCGCTTGCGGGTGTTGTCCGCCATCGCTCTCGGCGCCCGCACCGTCGACGCCATCGGCGACGCCACCGCCCTCGACGGCAAGTCGGTGCACAAGGCGCTGGAGCGGTTGGTCGCGTCGGGGATCGTCGTCGTCGACGGCGACGCGGGCGGCTTCCGCGTGGCCGTCGAACGCTTCCGGGCCGCCGCCCGTCGGGCCGCCGAGCAGCGCCCGCCGACCCCCGGCCCCGAGGTCCTCGGCGCCACCCCCGAGCAGGCCGACGTCCTGCGCAACTTCCTGGCCGACGACCGCCTCACCCACCTCCCGGCTGCGCGCACCAAGCGCTTGGTGGTGCTCGACTTCCTGGCCGGGCGCTTCGAGCCGGGCAAGGTCTACCCCGAGCCCGACGTGAACGACGAGTTGGGCAAGTGGCACAGCGACTACGCGGCGCTGCGGCGGGCCCTGGTCGACGAGGGCTTCCTCGAACGCCGCGACAACTTCTACTGGCGGTCGGGCGGGACGGTCGCCGTCGACTGACGGGTGTCCCGGCGGAGGGGATGGTCGTCGGGCACCTCGACCACGGCGATGCGCACGCCGTCGGGGTCCTCGACCCACATCTCCACCAGCCCCCACGGCTCCCGCACCGGTTCGCGGGCGACGGGCACGCCGCGAGCCAACAGCTCGGCGTGGGCGGCGGCGACGTCGCGCACCTGGAGCCACAGCGCGATGTTGGGGCCCGCCGGCGTGTCGGCCGATCGCGACAGCTCGAGGAACCCGCCACCGAGGTGGAACACCGTCCCGCGCGTCGGCCCCTCGCCGAACTCCCGGTAGACCGCCAGCCCCAACGCCTCGCCGTAGAACGCCCGCGACCGCTCGATGTCGACGGGGTGGAGGAGCACTCGGCTCGACAGGATCTCCATCAGCGGTGCCGCCGAATCACACCGACGAGAACGCGCACGACGGCATGCCGTTGGCCTTGGCGAACTGGTAGATGCGGCGGCTGGGGGCGTCGCCCTCGGCGCCGACCGCCTTGAACTCGGATGGCTTACCCCGCCGCACGGCGGCCGCGTAGCGGTGGCCGACGTCGATGAAGAGCTGCCAGTCGCCCAGCCAGGCGTCGACCTCGGCCCGGTCGGGGTCGGCCACCGGTAGGCGGCGCAACTCGGCCAGCACGCCGCCCAGGTCGCCTGCCGTCGTCTCGATGCGACGGGCGAACGCTTCGTCGGCCGGGGGCTCGTCGTCGCCGCCCGGCTCCGGCGGCTGCTCCAGGATGGCGGGCATGCTGCGGGCGCACACCGACTCGGCCGCCGTGGTGAACGCGGTGTCCTCCACGGAACGGGGCGGGATCGGCGGCACGTCGGCGCGGATGGCGAACAGCGTGAGCACCACCAGCGCGCCGAGCGCGATCGTCCCCGCGCCCCGCAGGTACCAGCGCCGCCTGCGCATGGCGGCGCGGTGGGCCGCCTCCTCGGCAGGCGTCAGCGCGGGTGCCCACTCCGGCCGGGGCCGCCGCCGGTCGGTCCAGTGCGAGCCGTCCCAGTAACGGATGAGGGCGGGGTCCTCGGGGTCGCGGTACCAGCCCGGCGCCTTCGTCGTCTGGTCGTTCGTCATCGTCAATACGTCGTCCGCTCGCGAAGATCGACGAAGAGGGCGTCGAGCCGGTGGAGGGCCGGTTGCGCAGCGAGGAGGGTCTTGGTGTCGCCGGTCACCCGGATGCGGCCGGTCATGAACGCCACCGGCGCGGCCAGGTCGCCGCGCGCCACCTTTGTGGCCGTCTCGTGGTCCTCGGTCACCGTCACGTCGGCATCGACGGCCTCGCCGGGGACGACGGAGACGGCGCCGTCCTCGATGCGCACGGCGTAGTGGACGTCGCCGTCCGGGGCGCCGGTCACCACCTGCTGGACGACGAGCCGCAACCCCTCGGTGACGCTGTCCGCCACGCGCCCTCGGGTCGCGGCGGCGTTGACCTCCTCGAACCATTCAGGGCTCAGGTAGCGGACCACGCTCAAGGTCTAGCAGGACGGCACCGCAGCCACGACAGCGGTCGGGCGGCGGCCCGTCGTCGAGGCGGCCGCACTCGGGACATGCGAGATGGGCCCAGCAGACGGGGTCGCCGCCGCCGTCGGCCGAGTCGATGTCCCTCTGGTCCACAGGCACTCTCTAGCATCGGCCCGTGCGCGAGGTCGGGCGGGGCATGCGAGTGGTGGAGCAGGCGCCCGTGCGCGGCCGCTGCTACGCCGTGCTGACGCCCGCCGACCTGGCCCGCCTTCCCGAGGCCGATGTCGTCGCCGTGGTGCGCGACCCGGGTGCGGTGTGGCTGGCGTCGCTCGGCCCTGCGCTCGTCGCCGTGGTGTGCACGACCGGTACGCCGCGCAGCCATGTGGGGATCATGACGGGCAACCTCGGCGTCCCCTGCGTGGTCGCTGCCGAGTTCGCCGAGGGACCGCCGCCCGACGGCACCGAAGTCGAGGTCGACTGTTCGGGCGACGACGGCATCGTCCGTGCCTGACTTCGACGTGTCGTGGGAACGGCGACGGGGCCGCACCCCGGAGTCGTTCTCCTTGGACTTCACCACGGCCGACGGCTCGCTGGCGGGCTTCGTGGCCTTGGTGTTCCATGCCCGGGTCGCCTGGTACTGGGCGGCGCTCGTGGGCGAGGGGCGCCCCTATCTGTTGGTCCGCGAGCTCGACGTCACGCCGCCTCGCACACCCGGGTCGCTGGAGATCAGAGCCGAGGCGCTGTGGGCCGACACCAACTGCGAGACGCCCTTCGACCACTGGTCCTACGGGTTGGAGGCGTTCGGCGTGGCGATGGACGACCCGGCCGAGGCGCTGCGGGGGGAGCGAGGCGACCGGGTCGGGCTGGGCCTCGACCTGGAGTGGGAGGCGTCGGGCCCGGCCGACGGGGGCGAGGGCGCCTACGCGCAGCCCGGCGTGGTGCACGGCGAGATCCTGGTGGGGCAGGGCGCGACGCCGCAGACGATCGCCTTCGACGGCCTGGGGTGGCGACGGCACGAGTGGGACGGCCCCGACTGGTTCGGCCCGCCGTCGTCGGAGTGGGCGGGCGTGGCTCCGCCGGTGCGCCGCTCGCCGGTCGACGTGGACGCGGATGGCGTGGAGACGTTGCACCGGGCGCCGCTGCTGCTGGAGGTGGGGCCCGCTCGCACGGTGCTCGACCGCCGCCTGTGCCGCATCGACGGCAACCTGGGCTGGGCCGACCTCCGCTCCCTGCCGTAACTGCGCCGTTCTGGTCCGTAGATCCGGCGCCGTGGCGCCGGATCTACGGACCAGAACGGGGCAGTCAGGCGGGGGTGACGGTGAGTTCGGTGGCCTTGACGGCGGCCCACACCTCGACGCCCTCGGCCAGCCCCAGCTCGTCGGCCGCCGCGGCGGTCACCTCGGCTGCCAGCGCCATCGACGCGCCCACCGACAGCTCCACCCGCACCCGCTCGCCGTCGCCGTGCATGCCCGCCACCAACGCGCGCAGCACGTTGCGTGGCGACCCGGCCGGCTCGACACGGTGCAACGCCACGGCCCGCGGGTGGATCACCACCACCCCGTCGCCCTCCGGCGCGTCGGCCGCCGTCAGCGCCACGCCGCCCGCCAGCTCCACCCGCCCACCGCGGCCGACGCCCCGCAAGAGGTTCACGCCCACCAGATCGGCGACGTACCGGGAGCGGGGCCGGCGGCGCAGGTCCTCCAGCGTGCCCTCCTGCACCACCGCACCGGCCTCCAGCACCACCATGCGGTCGGCCAGCGACACGGCGTCGAGCGGGTCGTGGGTCACCACTAGTCGCCCGCCCTCGAAGCCCGCCAAGTGCT
>JAHWLA010000159.1 GCA_019347595.1 Actinomycetota bacterium | reverse complement strand
GGGGGTTCGAGTCCCTCCTGCCCTGCTGGCCCAGCGATCCCGCCGCGAGGTGGCCGTGGAATCGATGAACCGTGAAACCAAGCGCAGGCTGCAACGCCAGGGCCAACTGGGGCCCGAGGGCGAGGCTGCCGCGCCCACTCGCAAGCAGGCGCCGCCGCGCCCGGCTGCCAAGCCCGGTGGGAAGCGCACCGGCGCCCGCCAGTTCCTCCGCGAGGTGCGGGGCGAGCTGCGCAAGGTGGCCTGGCCCACCCGGGGCGAGGTCCGCAACTACGCCACCATCGTCCTCATCGCGCTGATCATCCTGATCTCGCTCATCTTCGTGCTCGACTTCCTCTTCGCGAAGTCGGTCCTCTACCTCTTCGAGTCATGACGGACATCTTCGACACCGACGCCACCGCCACCGAGACCGACAGCGACGACACCGTGGAGGCCGAGCCGGCCGAGCAGGTCGACGCCACCCTGGCCGACGCCACCGACGAGGCCGCTACCGCGCTGGAGGAGGCGGTCGACGCCGAGGACCTCCTCGACGAGGAAGCCGAGGAGATCGCCGCCCCGGTCGAGTCGCCCTACGACCGGCCCGGCCAGTGGTTCGTGGTGCACACCTACGCGGGCTACGAGAACAAGGTGAAGACCAACCTCGAGAGCCGCATCCAGTCCATGAACATGGAGGACCGGATCTACGAGGTCGTGATCCCGGTCGAGGACGTCATCGAGTTCAAGAACGGCAAGAAGGTCGTCGTCTCCAAGAAGGTGTTCCCCGGCTACCTGCTGGTCCGGTGCGAGCTCGACGACGACTCGTGGTACGTCGTGCGCAACACCCCCGGCGTCACCGGGTTCGTGGGCCACGGCGCCAAGCCGGTGCCGCTGGCCCGCAAGGACGTCGAGACGTTCCTGGGCGTGCAGCCCGAGGGCGTCGAGAGCACGAAGAAGACCCGGCCCAAGCTGGAGTACGAGGTGGGCGAGAGCGTGCGGGTCAAGGAAGGCCCCTTCGCCGACTTCTCCGGCCAGATCGCCGAGATCAACGAGGACCAGCTCAAGCTCAAGGTGCTCGTCAACATTTTCGGCCGCGAAACGCCGGTCGAACTCGAATTCGCCCAGGTCGCCAAGCTCTAAGCACGGCCGAGAAGGAAGAGGAAAGCCACTCATGGCGAAGAAGCGCGTCGCCGCCATCGTCAAGATCCAACTGCCCGCCGGGCAGGCCACGCCCGCGCCGCCCGTCGGCACGGCCCTCGGCCCCCACGGCGTGCAGACCATGGAGTTCTGCAAGCAGTACAACGCCGCGACGGAGAACCAGCGGGGCAGCGTGATCCCGGTCGAGATCACCATCTACGAAGACCGGTCGTTCACGTTCGTCCTCAAGACGTCCCCCACCCCGGTGCTCCTGCGCCAGGCCGCGGGCATCGACAAGGGCGCCCAGACGGCGGGCAAGGAGTACGTCGGCACCATCTCCGAGGCCCAGCTCGAGGAGATCGCCAAGACCAAGATGCCCGACCTCAACGCCAACGACCTGGAGGCGGCCAAGAAGCAGGTGGCCGGCACCGCCCGGTCGATGGGCATCAGCGTCAAGTAACCGCAGCACCCGACATCGCCGACCGGGATGACCTCGCCCGGCGGTCCGACCAACGAGGGAGGGCACTCCATGCCTGCACGAGGAAAGAAGTACGCGGACGCGGCCAAGCGCTACGACCGCGACCGGCTCCACACCCCCGGTGAGGCGATCGAGCTGGTCAAGCAGCTCGCCCCCGCCAAGTTCGACGAGACCGTCGAGCTCGCCGTGCGCCTGGGCGTCGACCCCCGCAAGGCCGACCAGATCGTGCGCGGCACCGTGGCGCTCCCGGCCGGTACCGGCAAGACCGTCCGGGTCGCGGTGTTCGCCGCGGGCGACGCCGCCATGGCCGCCAAGGAGGCGGGCGCCGACATCGTGGGCGCCGACGACCTCGTGACCCAGGTCCAGGGCGGCATGCTCGACTTCGACCTGGCCATCGCCACCCCCGACATGATGGGCCAGGTCGGCAAGCTGGGCCGGGTGCTCGGCCCCCGCGGCCTCATGCCCAACCCCAAGACCGGCACCGTCACCATGGACGTCGGCAAGGCCGTCACCGAGTTCAAGGGCGGCCGCGTGGAGTACCGCACCGACAAGTTCGGCAACGTGCACGTGCCCTTGGGCAAGGTGTCGTTCGACCAGACGAAGCTGCTCGACAACATGCGGGCGGTGATCGACGAGCTCCAGCGGGCCAAGCCTGCCTCGGCCAAGGGCCGCTACGTCCGGTCGGTGACGGTGGCGTCGACTATGGGCCCCGGCATCAAGGTCGACCCCAACCGCACCCGCATCACCGACGAAGAGGTGTCGGGCGCCGCCTGACCCACCCGTTCGGGTTCTGGCACCCGGATCACGGCGCCTGCGCCGTGATCCGGGTGCCAGAACACCGCTACACTCGCTGTTCCTGCAACCGAAGATCGCTCGCCGTAGACATCGGGTGCGCACCAGCGCTTAAGGGGCCCCGGCCCGCCCGACGAGGTGAACCTCCTGCATCAACAGGGTGTTCGCCGGCCGCGAGCGCCCTGTTTTGCTTTCAAGGAGGTGAACCGATTGGAGAATCCCCGCCCGGAAAAGGTGGCGGTGGTGGAGGAGGTCCGCACCAAGCTCGACGCATCGAGCGCGGCGATCCTCACCGAGTACCGCGGGCTGAAGGTGAAGGAACTGGCCGACCTGCGGCGCACGCTGCGGGCTGCCGGGGGTGAGTACAAGATCTACAAGAACACCCTCGTCCGCTTCGCCGCCCGCGACCTCGGCCTCGACGACCTCGAAGCCATGCTCGAGGGCCCCACGGCGATCGCTTTCGTCGATGGCGATGCTGTCGATGTCGCCAAGGCGCTACGTGACTTCGCCCGCACCAACCCCAATCTGGTGGTGAAGGGCGGCGTGCTGGGGTCCAGCATCCTGTCGGCGAAGGACGCCGGCGCGCTGGCCGACCTGCCGTCGCGTGAGGTGCTGCTGGCCCGCATCGCCGGCGGTCTGGCTGCGCCTATGGTGCAGTTCGCCGGGCTGCTCCAGGCGCTGCCCCGCAACTTCGCCTACGGGCTCAAGGCGCTCATCGACCAGGGCGGCGCCCCCGGCGCTCCCGCCGACGCGCCCGCCGAGCCCGCGGCCGAATCACCGGCAGAAGCACCCGCCGCGCCGGAAGCAGAAGCACCCGCCGAGGCGTCGGCTCCCAGCGAGGAGTCGGGCGCAGGCGACGCCACGGCAGGCAGCGATGTCGCCACGGCCGTCGTCGAAGGCGACGCCGAGGCCACCACCGAGGCGGCCGTCGAGCCCGCCGCAGCAGTCGAAGAGTCCACCCAGAACGAGACCGAGCAGGAACAGGAGTAACGACAATGGCCACCAAGGAAGAGATCCTCGACGCCATCTCCGGCATGACCGTCCTCGAGCTCAGCGAGCTCCTCAAGGACTTCGAAGAGCGCTTCGGCGTGACCGCCGCAGCCCCCGTCGCCGTGGCCGGCCCGGCCGCTGCGGGCGGTGGCGGCGAGGCGGCACCTGCCGCCGAGGAGCAGGACGAGTTCGACGTCATCCTCACCGGTGCCGGCGACAAGAAGATCCAGGTCATCAAGGAGGTGCGTGCCCTCACCAACCTCGGCCTCAAGGAGGCCAAGGACCTGGTGGACGGCGCACCCAAGCCCGTCCTCGAGAAGGTGTCCAAGGAGGACGCCGAGAAGGCCAAGGCCCAGCTCGAGGGCGCCGGCGCCACCGTCGACCTCAAGTAGTCCACCGCACGTCGTGCAAGGCCCGGCCCTCAAGGGCCGGGCCTTGTCGCGCCGATGCAGTCGAGATGGACCGGTGCGCGCAGTGCGAGGCGACCCTCTACGGCGACGCCGAGTGGTGCAGCCAGTGCTTCGCCCCCCTCCGAGCCCCCGCGGCCAACCCCTTCGCCGCCCGCGTCGCCCAGCCCGCCCACCAGCCGGTAGCGGCCACCGTCGCCGCCCCCGCCGCCCCGCCGCCCTCTCCGGCCCCACCGCCCTGGGCCACCGCGCCCGACCCCTTCGCTTCTGGTCCCCCGATCGCGCGCTATGACGCGCGATCGGGGGACCAGAACGACGTGGTGGCCGCCAATGTGGCGTCGGCGAAGGCGGACGAGGGGCGGGTGGCCAAGCCGCTGGCCCTCATCCTCCTGCTCGGCTTCCTCGTCCAGGTCGCCCTCGGCGCCTACAGCGCCACATCGAACAGCCCCGTCGCCGACCAGATCCGCACCGGCCAGTGGGTCATCCTCGCCTTCTACGCCGTCGTGTTCGCCGTGGTGGTCCGCATGGCGCGCGAGGTCGACTTCCTGCCCCTGTGGTCCCGCGGCCCCACCGCCGAGAACATCGCCATCGGCGCCTTCAAGGGCGTGCTGGTCGCCACGGCCGTCCTGCTGCTCGTCAGCCTGGCCGTGGGCCACGTCCAGGTGGCCCCCTCGGTGAAGTGGGAGCTCGGCGACGCCACCCTCTTCAGCGTCGTGCTCGCCCTGCTCGGCCTCGTCGTCGCCGCTCCGGTGGTGGAGGAGCTGCTGTTCCGTGGCTTCGTGGGCGAGGCCCTGCGCCACCGCGGCGACCGCATCGCCCTCCTGGCCAGTGCCGTGCTCTTCGCCCTGTGGCACATGCGCTTCGGCGTCGTGCAGATCGTGTACTACACCGTCCTCGGCGTCATGCTCGGGCGCACCTACCTCAAGCGGGGGTTGGTCGCCTCCGTCGCCGCCCACGCCGGGTTCAACGGCACGCTCGCCGTCGTCGCTCTGGTGTTCATCCTCGGCCCCGGGTCCACCCTGTCGGCCAACGGGGTGAGCGTCCATGCTCCGGGCGGGTGGGACGAGATCGACGTGGCCGCCGTCGAGGGCGACGCCGTCTTCGCCGCCCACGGCCCCTCCCAGGCCGTCTTCTACGTCGTCGGCGCCGAGATCCCGACAGCGGTCACCGCCGAACAGATGCTGTCGGTCTTCATGGGCGGCGGCCCGGGCGCGACCTTCGGGGAGGTGGCCGTCGGGCCGGCCGGCGTGCGCCAGGCCCAGTACTCGGCGGGCGCGGCCATCCGAGTGGGGGGCAAGCAGGGCGGCGAGCGGGTCGAGGCGGCCGTCTTCTTCCGGGGCACCACCGTGTGGGAGGTCGTCCTCCAGAACGCCACCGACCGCACCGAAGACGACTTCGAGGAGATGCTGGAAACCCTCCGCCTGCCCTAGTGACGGGGCGGAAACCCTTGACCTGGGCGGCTGGGCGTCTTACCCTGCCTGCAACCTCCGCACCAAGGGGGTTGTGCGGTGCTGCACGCCCGCGTATACTGACCGGTTGCCGTGCACGCTCGCCCCGCGCCTTTCGCATTCCTGCCCTTGGTGACGCGCGCCCGCGTATCTCTGCCCGTCCTTCCTGAGGAGTAGGCCTTGCCGTCTCGTTCCACTGCCCGGGAACGCTTCTCGTTCGCCAACCTCGATGAGGTCCTGCCGCTGCCGGACCTCATCGCCATCCAGCGTGCGTCGTTCGACTGGTTCCTCGAGAACGGGCTGGCGGAGACGTTCCGCGATATCAGCCCCATCGAGGACTTCACCGGCCAGCTCCGCCTGGAGCTGGAGTTCGACCCGACCGATCCCGACCTGCGCCCGCCGCCCAAGTTCGCCGTGGAGGAGTGCAAGGAGAAGGACATGACCTTCTCGGCGCCGATCTTCGTGCGGGCCCGCTTCATGAACGCCACCACCGGCGAGATCAAGGAGCAGACCGTCTTCATGGGCGATTTCCCCATGATGACGGACAAGGGCACGTTCATCGTCAACGGCACCGAGCGCGTGGTCGTCAGCCAGCTCGTCCGTTCCCCGGGCGTGATCTTCCAGCCCGGCCGCGACGCCAAGACCATCGTCACGGGCACCATCCATCCCTACCGCGGCGAGTGGATCGAGTTCGACGTCGAGGCCAAGCCGGGCAAGGACATCACCGCCGGCACCCGCGTGGCCCGCAAGCGCCGCCTCAGCCTGTTCGTCCTCCTGCGCGCCCTCGGCTACGACGACGAGGCATTCCTCAACCGCTTCGTCCGCCACTTCGACTTCCTCGAGGGCCAGTGGGAGAAGGAGCGCGAGCTCGCCCCCACCCGCGACGAGGCGCTGGTCGAGATCTACAAGCGGGCCCGTCCCGGCGAGCCGCCCTCGGTGGAGTCGGCCAAGGCCTACTTCGAGAACGCCTTCTTCAACCCCAAGCGCTACGACCTCACCCGAGTGGGCCGCTACAAGCTGCGCCGCAAGCTCGGCGCCGAGGTCGAGAAGATCTCCTCGCTGCTCGATATCGACCTGGAGCGTCCCACCGACGGCCAGTCGGTGCTGAGCCAGAGCGAGATGCTGGCCGCCGCCACCTACATGCTCCACCTGGCCAACGGCGAGCCGGGCTACCGCCTCGACGACCAGGACCACTTCGCCAACCGCCGCATCCGCAGCGTGGGCGAGCTGATCCAGAACCAGGTGCGCGTCGGCCTGTCCCGCATGGAGCGGGTCGTCCGCGAGCGCATGACCACCCAGGACGTCGAGGCCATCACGCCCCAGACCCTGATCAACATCCGGCCCGTGGTGGCGGCCATCAAGGAGTTCTTCGGGACCTCCCAGCTCTCGCAGTTCATGGACCAGACCAACCCGCTGTCGGGGCTGACCCACAAGCGCCGCCTGTCCGCCCTCGGCCCCGGCGGCCTCTCCCGCGAGCGCGCCGGGTTCGAGGTCCGTGACGTGCAC
>JAHWLA010000158.1 GCA_019347595.1 Actinomycetota bacterium | reverse complement strand
GTCCTCCACGTTGCCGAGCACCGTCTTGGTGGGGTCGAGGCGGGGCTCCTGGGCCAGGTGGCCGACGGTGAAGCCGGGGGTCAGCCGGGCCTCGCCGGTGTAGCCGTCGTCCTCGCCCGCCATGATCTTCAGCAGCGAGGATTTCCCCGAGCCGTTGGCGCCGATCACCCCGATCTTGGCGCCGGGGTACATCGAGATGTTGATGCCCTTCAGCACCTCCCGGTCCGGCGGGTAGAACCGTCGGAGGTCGCGCATGGTGAAGATGAACTGCGGGGCCATGGGTCTCGACGGTAGTGGCACCGCCGCCCCTCCCACTCCTTCTCGTACGCGGGACAGCGAGCCATGCGCCGGTTTCGCGTACGAGATCGGACGGGGAATCGAGGGAGGAGGCGGCCGGTAGGATCTACGGTGCGATGGCCGAAGAACCAAGCAGCGTTGCTTCCTTCGGGCCCAACCAGTGGCTCGTCGAGGAGATGTACCAGCAGTACCGCGCCAACCCGTCGTCGGTGAGCGAGAGTTGGCAGGAGTTTTTCGCCGACTACCGCCCCGAGGACGGCCGGCCTGGCAACGGCGCAGCGGCGGCGAGCGCTCCCGCGGCTGCCCCGCCCGCCCCGCCGCCCGCGCCCGCGCCGAGTGCACCGAGCGCACCCGCCGAGCCCTCGGCCACCGAGACGGCGACCACCGTGGCGCCTACCGCCAAGCCGATCCGGGGGGCCGCCGCCCGCATCGTCGAGAACATGACGGCGAGCCTCGACGTCCCCACCGCCACCAGCTTCCGCGTGGTGCCCGCCCGCCTGCTCGAGGTCAATCGCAAGGTCCTCAACAACCACCTCAGCCGCACCCGGGGCGGCAAGGTGTCCTTCACCCACCTCATCGGCTTCGCCGTGGTGCAGGCCCTGCGCGAGGTGCCGGTCATGAACTCCTCGTTCGTGCCCGGCGACCCGCCCGGCGTCGTCCGCCACGAGCACGTCGGGCTCGGCCTCGCCGTCGACGTCACCAAGTCGGACGGCAGCCACACGCTGCTCGTCCCGTGCATCAAGGACGCCGACACACTCGACTTCAAGGGCTTCTGGGTGGCCTACGAGGAGCTCATCCGCAAAGTCCGGACGGGCAAGATCGGCGTCGACGACTTCGGCGGCGTGACCGTCAGCCTCACCAACCCCGGCACCATCGGCACCGTCCAGTCGGTGCCCCGCCTCATGCCGGGCCAGGGCGCCATCATCGGGGTCGGCCGCCTCGACTACCCCGAGGAGTACCAGGCCGCCGACCCTCGCATGCTGGCCGACCTCGGGGTCAGCAAGGTGATGACGATCACCTCGACGTACGACCATCGCATCATCCAGGGGGCGGAGTCCGGCGAGTTCCTCCACCGCGTGCACCGGCTGCTGCTCGGCGAAGACGGCTTCTACGACCACGTCTTCCGGTCCGTCGGCGTGCCCTACGAGCCGGTGCGGTGGCGCCGCGACATCAACCCCGTCGACCGCGAGCGGGCGCACCTGGAGAAGCAGGTC
Organism: Actinomycetota bacterium; assembly: GCA_019347595.1. GTDB lineage: Bacteria > Actinomycetota > Acidimicrobiia > Acidimicrobiales > JAHWLA01 > JAHWLA01. Next base: position 5,244 of record JAHWLA010000158.1, on the reverse strand, counting down.
CACGTCCACACCCTCATCAACATGTACCGGGTGCGCGGCCACCTCATCGCCGACCTCGACCCGCTGGCGGTCAAGGAGCCGCGCATGCACGCCGAGCTCGACCCGGCGACCTACGGGCTGACGATCTGGGACCTCGATCGCGAGTTCTACGTCGACGGGCTGGCGGGCCGCGACGTGATGACCTTCGGGGACACGCTCGGCATCCTGCGCGACGCGTACTGCCGCACCGTCGGTGTCGAGTACATGCACATCCAGGAGCCCGACCAGAAGCGGTGGATCCAGGAGCACGTCGAGGGCGTGAGCACCCAGCTCTCCAAGGAGGAGCAGCGCCACATCCTCGAGCGGCTCAACGCGGCCGAGGCCTTCGAGCGCTTCCTCCACACCAAGTACGTGGGCCAGAAGCGCTTCGGGCTCGAAGGCGGGGAGTCGGCCATCCCCATGCTCGACACCATCATCGACGAGGCGGCCACGGCCGGCTTGGCCGAGGTCGTGTTCGGCATGGCGCACCGCGGCCGGCTCAACGTGCTGGCCAACATCGTGGGCAAGTCGTATCGCGAGCTGTTCCGGGAGTTCGAGGGCGACATCGACCCCAACACCGTGCAGGGCTCGGGCGACGTGAAGTACCACAAGGGCGCTACCGGGAAGTACGTGGGCCGGTCGGGCAGGGAGATCCCGGTCACCCTCGCCTCCAACCCGTCCCATCTCGAGGCGGTCGACCCGGTGGTGGAGGGCATGGCGCGGGCGAAGCAGGACCTGCTCGACCAGGGGGCCGACTACCCCGTGCTCCCGTTGCTCATCCACGGCGACGCCGCCTTCGCGGGCCAGGGCGTGGTGGCCGAGACGCTCAACCTGTCGGCGTTGCGCGGCTACCGCACCGGCGGCACCGTCCACCTGGTGATCAACAACCAGCTCGGGTTCACCACCTCGCCCGAGTCGGCCCGCTCGTCGGTGTACGCCACGGACGTGGCGAAGATGGTGCAGGCGCCGATCTTCCACGTGAACGGCGACGACCCCGAGGCGTGCGTGCGGGTGGCGCGGCTGGCCTTCATGTTCCGCCAGGCGTTCAAGAAGGACGTCGTCATCGACATGGTCTGCTACCGGCGCTACGGCCACAACGAGGGCGACGAGCCGAGCTACACGCAGCCGCAGATGTACGAGCGCATCGACCGCCAGCGCTCGGTGCGCAAGCTCTACACCGAGGCCTTGGTCAACCGGGGCGACATCACCCTGGAGGAGGCGGAGAAGGCGCTCCAGGACTTCTCGGCCCGGCTCCAGCAGGCGCTCGACGAGACCCGGCAGTCGGCGCCGCCTCGCCCCACGGCGCTGGTGAGCGCGCCGCCCGTCGTCGTCCTCCCCTCGCCGGAGACCGGCGTCGAGCGCGAGGTGCTCGACCGCATCGCCGTGGCGCTGCACCAGCCGCCGCCCGACATGACGGTCCACCCCAAGCTCGCCAAGCAGCTCGACGCCCGGGCCAAGGTCTACGCCGACGGCGAGGTCGACTGGGCGCTCGGCGAGGCCATGGCGTTCGGCTCGTTGCTTCTCGAGGGCCACGACGTGCGCCTGGCGGGCCAGGACTCGCGGCGGGGCACGTTCTCGCACCGGCATGCCGTGGTCGTCGACTACGAGACCGGCGCCGAGCACGTGCCGCTGGCGTCGCTGGCGCCTGCGGGCCAACAGGGCCGCTTCTTCATCTACGACTCGCTGCTGTCCGAGTTCGCCGCCCTCGGCTTCGAGTACGGCTATTCGGTCGTGCACAAGGACGCCCTGGTGGCGTGGGAGGCGCAGTTCGGCGACTTCGTCAACGGCGCCCAGGTGATCATCGACCAGTTCATCGTGGCGGCCGAGGACAAGTGGGGACAGACCTCCGGCGTCGTGCTCCTGCTGCCACACGGCTACGAGGGCCAGGGCCCCGAGCACTCGTCGGCGCGGTTGGAGCGGTTCCTGATCCTGTCCGCCGAGGACAACATCCAGGTGGTCAACACCACCACGGCCGGGCAGTACTTCCACCTCCTGCGTCGCCAAGTGGTGCGCGAGAAGCGCAAGCCGCTGGTGGTGTTCACGCCCAAGTCGCTGCTGCGGGCCAAGCAGGCTCGCTCGTCGGTGGACGAACTCGTCGACGGACGTTTCCGCGAGGTGCTCGACGACGCGTCGGTGGAGGACCCGTCGATGGTGCGCCGCGTCGTGCTCTGCTCGGGCAAGATCGCCTACGACGCCATGGGCCGGCGCGACTCGCTGGGCGCGCCGGTGGCCGTGGTGCGGGTGGAGCAGCTCTACCCGTGGCCCGAGGACCAGCTCGCCGACGTCTTCGCCCGCTACGAGCGCGCCGAGGAGGTGGTGTGGTTGCAGGAGGAGCCCGCCAACATGGGCGCCTGGTCGTTCGCCCAGCCGCGGCTCCTCCAGCTCCTCGGCGGCGAGGTGGGGCTCCGTCAGGTCTCCCGCATCGAGACCGGCTCGCCCGCCTCGGGGTCCGCCGCCCTCCACACCATGGAGCAGGACGACCTCCTCGTCCGCACCTTCGACGGGCTCTGACCTACCCGTTCTGCCAGAAGCGGGGGGCCGTTACGGGGTCAGCGCCAGCTCGGCCAGCGTCCGCGCCACGGCGGGGGCGTGCTTGAACCCGTGGCCCGAGAACCCGGCGGCCACCACGATCGACCCGTGGCGCTTGATGGAGAAGCGCTCCTCCGGCGCGGTGGCGTAGAGGCACGTGGTCGCCGTGGTGGCCCACGTCTCCAGGCCGGGCAGCCACTGCTCGACGTAGCGCACTACCCGTTCTTCGCCGGCCGGGTCGATCTCGCTGTTGCGCTGATCGGGGTCGACCACGGCGCCGGTGCGGTGCTCGGCCACCTTCACGCCCTCCTCGGGCGTCTCCAACCCGTAGACGATCGGCTCGCCGTAGTGGGCGAAGCACGGCCACTCCATGCCGTCTGTGCGGGGGAGGAAGTGGAAGACCTGCTCCTGGGTGACAGTGATAGGCGGGGCGGGCGCTACCTCGTCGAGAACTGCTGGGGCCCAGGCGCCGGCCGCCACCACGACGACGCGGCCGATGTACTCGTCGAAGTCGGTGATGGCGACCACGCCCTCGCCCTCCACCTCCTCGATGGAGAGGACCGGCTGCTGGTAGTACACCTCGGCACCGTGGGCGGCGGCCGCTGTGGTGTACGCCTTCAGTGCTTCCTCCGCCAACAGCCGCCCGCCGTCGGGCTGGTACAGCACCGGGCCTGCGAAGCGCATCCCGGGCCACCGCTCGTGGGCCGCCTCGGCGGTGAGCACGTCGTAGGCGACGCCCTCGGTGTCGAGTGCCGCGGCGACCGCCCGCAGCTCGTCGCCGTCGCCGTGGTCGACGCTGCCCGTCTGGGTGAGCACCTGCACGCCGCTGTCGTCCTCCAGCTCGCGCCACAGCGGCAGCGACCGACGGGCCGACGCCACCAGCGCGGCGTCGCGGTCGGCGAGGCGGAACCCGCGGGTGGCCCCGTGCGAGCTGCCGCGCGTGTGGAGGTACTCGAAGCGCTCGAGCGTCACGACATGGCGGCCGCGTCGCGACAGCTCCCATGCCAACGCCGTCCCCACGACCCCGGCGCCCACCACGATCACATCGCAGCGCCTCATGGCTGTCAGGTTCGCACAGGGAACCCGACGACGCGCTCCAGCCCCGCCAGTGCCTCGTCGGGGTCGCTCACCTTGATCGTCGTCATGCCCATGGCGCGGGCCGCCTTGAGGTTGACGCCGAGGTCGTCGAGGAACACCGCCTCGTTCGGCTCGATGGCGAGCAGCTCGCACGCCAGCTCGTAGAAGCGCGGCTCCGGCTTTCGCACGCCGACCTTGCTCGACTCCACCACGACGTCGAAGAGGGCGACGACGTCGCGGATCTCCTCGGGGCCGTCTCCCCAGGCGAAGTTGTTGGTGAGCAGCCCGATCTTGAGCCGCTCCTTGCACCGTTTCACCGCTTCGACAACCTGCGGGCGCAGGTCGCCCACCAAACCGCCGAGAATGGAGCGGGCGTCGACCCTGTAGCCGGCGGCCAGCGTCTCGGCTTCGAACAGGTCGCAGAACTCGTCGATAGCGACCTCGTTGCGCTCCAGACGCGCCCAAGCGTTGGCGTGCGGATCGTTGGCGATGACCGACGCGACGAAGTCGGCGGGGAGTCCCGCTTCGGCCTCGTAGCGGCGCATCGCCTCCAACGGACTCGACAGGATGACGCCCCCGAAGTCCCACAGAACGGCCTTGATCACGGCGGCATCCTAGGGAGGGTGGCGCGGTTGGCTTAATGTTCGTGCACCGTGTCTGCCCGCAGCGTCGTCGTCGACGGCTCGAACATCGCAACCGAAGGACGCTCCATGCCCAGCCTCGGCCAACTGGTCGAGGCGGTGGCGGAGTACCAGAAGGAGTTCCCCGACGACGAGGTCATCGTCGTGGTGGACGCCACCTTCGGCCACCGCATCGACGAGTCCGAACGGCGTGCCTTCGACGACGCCGTGGCCCACAACGAGATCGTGTCCCCGCCTGCCGGCGCCATCGGCCGCGGCGACGCCTTCCTCTTGCGCATCGCCGACAAGGTGGGCGCCACAGTGCTGTCCAACGACTCCTTCCAGGAGTTCCACGGGGAGCACGAGTGGCTGTTCAACAACGGCCGGCTCATAGGGGGCAAGCCGGTGCCCGGTGTGGGGTGGATTTTCACGCCCCGCACGCCGGTGCGCGGGCCCAAGAGCCGGATGGCGGTGTCGGAGGCGAAGCGGGCCAAGCGGGGGTCGCCCAAGATCGAGGCTGCCCGCTCCAAGAAGGTGGAGAAGGCGATCGCCGTGGCCACCGACGAGGCGGTCGAGCCGGAGTCGACATCGGCACGACGCCGGCGCCGTCGCCGTTCGAGCGGGGGTAGCGCGCCGCCCGCCGAGCCGGTCAACGAGCCGCTGCCGTTCATCCAGTTCGTCGCCGACCACAAGCCGGGCGGCGAGGTGGAGGGCGAGGTCGACACGTTCTCGTCGCATGGCGCCTTCGTTCGCGTGGGCGAGGCGCGGTGCTACATCCCCCTCAGCGCCATGGGGGACCCGCCGCCGCGGGCGGCGCGCGACGCGCTGCGCAAGGGCGAGGTGCGGACGTTCGTGGTGCAGGCGCTCGACCCGCCCCGCCGGGGGATCGAGCTGGCGCTCCCCGGCTTCGTGCGGGTGGCGGGCACGCCGACCGACGAGACGGTGGAGGACGAGATCGCCGCGGGCCGCGGCGCCGACGCCGAGCCGGCGCAGGAGTCGC
>JAHWLA010000157.1 GCA_019347595.1 Actinomycetota bacterium | reverse complement strand
AGATCGGGGGCCAGGGCTGTTCGATCAGCCAGTCGTCGGCATCGATGATGTCGGCCGCCGTGAAGGGCAAGACGCTCGACGAGGTGCGCGCCCTGATCCGCGCCTTCAAGGGGATGATGTCGATCCACGAACAGCGCCTCGACGGCGCCGACGGCGAGGACGAGCCGGAGCCGGTGGTGGAGGACGTGAAGCTGGGCGACCTCGAGGCGTTGCAGGGCGTGGTGAAGTTCCCGGTGCGCATCAAGTGCGCCACGCTCTCGTGGAACACGCTGGCCCAGGGCCTCGACGAGGCCGTCACCCACTCCGCCTGACCCGCCCCCTCGCCGTTCTGGTCCGCAGATCCCGGGCGACAGCCCGGGATCTGCGGACCAGAACAACGCATTCGGCATAGCGGCGGGGTGGCCGTAATCTCGACAGCCGTGCCGTCGTCGTCGTTCGCGCCGTTCCGCCATCGGAACTTCCGCATCCTGTGGTCGGCCAGCGCCTTCTCCAACATCGGCACGTGGATGCAGGCCGTTGCCGTCGGCGCCTATGTCACCCAGGAGACGGGGCAGGCGAGCTGGACGGCGCTCGTCGCCGTGGCCGCCTTCCTCCCCATCGGCGTGCTCACCCCCGTCGGCGGGGCGCTCGCCGACCGGCTCGACCGACGCCGGGCCATGGCGGTCGGCGTCAGCCTCGAGGCCGTGCTTGCCGTCATCCTCACCGCCCTGTCGGCGACCGGCCGGGCGTCGCCTGCGGCAGTGACCGCGGTCGTCTTCGCCAACGGGTGCATCGCCGCCATCGTGCTGCCCTTCTACCAGGCGATGATCCCCGACCTCGTCCCGAAGAACGACCTCCTGTCCGCTATCGCCCTCGGCTCCGCGCAGTACAACCTCGGGCGGGTCGTCGGCCCCGCCCTCGCTGCCGTCCTGGTGGCCGCGACGTCGTACACCTGGGCGTTCGCCGTCAACGCCGCCTCGTTCGCCGCGGTGATCGTCGCCCTGCTCGTCATCCACCTCCCCGACACCCGCCACGTGGGCGACGACGCCGGCATCTTCAGCCGCATCCGGGCAGGCGCCCGAGCGGCGTGGGCCGAACCGGGCTGCCGGGTCCCGATGCTGCTCCTCGCCGTGGTGGCCTTCCTGCTGGCGCCGTTCATCGCGCTCATCCCGGCCAAGGCCCACGAGCTGGTGGGGGGCGGCGCCAAGGCCACCGCCTCGGCTACCGGTGCGCTGACCACCGCGCAAGGGCTGGGGGCCATCGTCGGTGCGCTCCTCATCGCGCCGCTTGCCGGGCGCTTCGGACGGCGGCGGCTGATCGTCGGCTACATCGCCGCCAGCGCGCTGGCGATCTCGGTGTACGCCGTCATGCCGAACGTCCCCCTGGCGTTCGCCGCCCTCGTCGTCGTCGGGGGCACGTACATCGGCATCCTCTCGGGCATGAGCACCGTCGTGCAGCTGCGGGCGCCCACCGAGTTCCGCGGTCGCATCCTCAGCCTCTACTTCATGACGCTCGGGAGCATCTACCCCATCGGCACGATGCTCCAAGGGGCGGTCGCCGACCGCGTGGGGCTGGCCACAACCACGATCGCCGGTGCGGCCGTCATGCTCCTCGTCCTCGCCACCGTGGCCGTCGCCCGGCCGGCGGCGTTGGCGCCGCTCGACGATGGCGCGGACGTCGACATCGACAGCGAGGTCGACGTCGCCAACGCCGCCCCCGAGATCCGGACGGTCTGACCGATCAGGTCGCGGACCGGCGCTTGCGCCGGCGCGGCGGGTCGTCCACGGGCTCCTCGGCAGCCGCGGCCTCGGCGTCGGCGTCGACCACCTCCGTCCCGTCGACGGCCTCCTCCACGGGCGTCTCCTCCACCAGCGCCTCTTCCACCGGCGCCTCCTCCACTGCGATCGTCGCCGACTGCCAATCGCCGTTGGGCCGCAACGCCTTGAACAGGTCGACGCCCGTGGCGTTCTCCAGTTGTTCCGCCAGCCCGATCACCGCGGCCGGGAGCTGGCCCATGAACCCGGGGACGCCGTTGCCGCTGCCGTTGTCGATGATCGACACCCGCTCGATGTCGACCTCGGCGACGGTCGACACGATCTTGTCGACAAGCTCCGGCAGCATGCGCAGCACGAAGATGCGCTGGGCGTCGGCACCGGCGGCCTGGTACTGCTCCACCAGCCGCCGGAACACCTCGACCTGGGCGTTGCCCTCTTCGATCACCTTTACGGCGTCGGCCTTGGCGGCCAGCTCACGCGCCTCGAAATCGGCACGGGCAGGCGCCACGATGTCGGCCTCCAGGCGCTGCGTCTCCAGCTTCACCCGCTCGGCCTCGAGTTGCTGTTCGGCCACCACGCGGGCCTTCTCTCCTGCCACCACGGCCTCGGCCTCCGCCGCACCGGCCAGGGCTTCGAGCTGGGCCTGCCGCACACGGAGGGCGTTCTGCTCCTCCACGATCTTGAGGTCGGCCTGGGCGGTGGCGATCTCCGCTCGCTGGCGGGACAACGCCTCGGATTCCTCGGCCTCCGCCTTGCGCTGCGCCTCGGCGACGCGCGCCTCCTTCAGCACCTCAGCCGTCTGCCGCCGCCCCACCGAGTCGAGGTAACCGACCTCGTCGGTGACGTTCTGGATCTTGAGCACGTCGAGCTCGAGGCCGAGCGTCTTGATGTCGTCGTCCGCCTCGTCGATCAACGTCTGCGCGAACTTCAAGCGGTCCTCGTTGACCTCCTCGGGGGTCAGCGTGGCGAGTACGCCGCGCAGGTTGGCTTCGAGCGTCTCCTTGGCGATGGCGGCGATGTCGTCCTGGGGCACGTCGAGGAACCGCTCGACCGAGTTCTGGAGCAGGCCCTCGATGCTCGACACCTTCACGTTGGCGATCCCCTGCACGTTGAGCGGGATAGCGCCGCGTGAGTAGGCGTTCTGCACCGACACCTCGATGGGGATGGTGTTGAGCTCCATCCACGCCACTCGTTCCAGGAGCGGGACGCGCAGCGTGCGGCCGCCGCGGATGGCGCGGTAGCCGACGGTCCTGCCGTCGGAGAGCTGCCGCGACCGGCCGGAGATGACCGCCACCCGGTTGGGCGGGCAGATGATGATGAGGCTTCGCACGGTGGCGATGACCACCAGCAGTGCGAAGGCGACGACGCCGCCGAGTACGAGACCGGTCATGGACGCAACCCTCCTGGGTCGTGGGCGGTCGTCGTCATTCGAGTTCGGTGTCGAGGCGGGTCACGCCTGCCACCCCTCCGCTGACTTCGATCACGAGAACGGACGCTCCGGCTTCGAGCTCGGCGCTCGCCTCACCGGGGACAGCACGGGCCGAGAGGTAGAGCTGCTGACCGCCGACGGATACCACCACGCGACCGCGGTGCTCGGCGGTGATCGGCATGACGACGCGCCCGACCGCGCCGACGAGCTGACGGTCCTCGACCGACGCCGTGGACTCGGACCGTCGCAGGTAGGAAAAGACGGTGCTGTTGAGGACGCCCACGACGGCCGCCGCCACCACGGCCGCCACGAACGTGGTCCCCGACGCGGTGCCGGCCGCGCCGAGCGCCAACCCCGCGATGCCGAACGTCGCGGCGGCGATGGCGATGGTGCTGAGCGGGAAGAGGCGGAACATGATGCCGCCGATCCCGTCGGCGTCGTCACCCCCGCCCTCGTCGCCGCCGCCGAACAGGAACCAGGCCACGACCGGGACACCGGCGGCCGCAGCAAACAGGTAGAGCCCGGTCATCGCTGGAGAGCCGCCATCGTCGAGGACGTTACCGGAGCACCCCTCGTTCCCGTCGGGCGAATTGCGCCGTCAGGCGGCGGAGGCGAAGTCGCGCACAAGCGCGGCCAGCTCGGCGGGTTTCTCCAGCGCCAGCAGGTGGGCGGCGTCGTCGACCTCGCACAGGCGCGCGTCGGCAATGGCGTCGACGTAGGCCGCGGCGTGGGCGGGCGGCACCAGCGTGTCCTGCGCGCCGCGGACGACGAGCGTCGGCGCCGTGATTCGCCACAGGCGCTTCTGCAGCTTGGGGTTGTGCAGGTACGGGTCCCACGCCAGGCGGGCAGTGGCGGCCATGGTCTGCACCAGCGGCCGCACCAGGTCGAAGGGCAGCGACCCCGGTTGGGCGTCGGTCATCATTGTCATCATCTGGGCCATGGGATGCGAATCGTCGGCGAAGAAGTCGCCGGCCAACTCGTCGAGCTTCCGGCCGAAGATGTCCTTGATCGGCGCACCCTCGATGTGGAGGCCGACGGGGTTGACGAGCACCAGCGCTCCGACGCGGTCGGGATAGCGGACGGACAGCTCGGCCGCCATCCACGCGCCCAGCGAGTTGCCGACGACGGCGGGCTGCTCCAGGTGCAGCCGGTCGAACAGGTCGAGCAGGTGGAAGGCGACGTCCTCCATGTCGTCGATCTGCTCGATGCCCGCCGACTCGCCGTACCCGGGGAACACCGGCGCGTAGACCTCGAACGTGCGAGCCAGCTCGTCGAGCAGCAGCAGGCCTTCTCCCTCGCCGACGGCGGAGTGGAGGTAGACGACATCGCTGCCGAGACCGAGCCGGCGAAGCTCGATGTCGCCGACATGCGTCGTCACCCGAGTGGCACTCATGCCGCCAACACCTTTGCGCCCTCGGGGAAGCGCTGCCGGAGTCGGGGCAGCACCTCGGCGGCGAACACGTCGAGGTTGCGCCGGGTGAGCTCCGCGGGCAGCGTCCCCAGTTGGAAGAGCCCGAGCAGGTTGCCGGTGCCCAGCCGGCCGATGTTCTCGACCAACCGCTCGTACACCGTGTCGGGCGACCCGACGATGGCGTACTGGCCCTCCACCACCTGCTCCCAGGAGGTGAGCCGCGAGGCGAAGGTGCCCAGGCCCTTCAGGATGTTCTCCACCGAGCGGACGGACGTGTAGCCGGGCGGCGTGATCTCGATGCCTGGCAACAGCCGGCGCACGAAGTACCACCAGTGCTCCTCGTACTGGGCGCGCGCCTCGGCGTCGGTCTCGGCCACGTAGATCGGTGTGAGCCAGCCCGCCTGCAGGGGGTCGTAGCTGTAGCCCTCCCGCTCGCACGCTTCACGAAACAGCCGGAACTGCCGCTCGAACACGTCGATGTGGAAGTAGGGGATGCCCATGTAGGCGTAGCGATGGCGGGCCACGAACTCGAGGGTCTCCAGGGAGCCCGCCCCGGGGATCCACACCTCGGGGTGCGGCTTCTGCATCGGCTTGGGCCAGGTGTTGCCGAAGCGGAGGCGGTAGTGCTTGCCGATGAACTCCCACGGCCCGTCCTCGGTCCACGCCTTCATCACGATGTCGTGAGCTTCGGCGAAGCGCTCGCGGGCATGCGCGGGGTTGATCGAGAACGAGTAGTACTCGGGGCCGCCGCCGACGACGAAGCCTGCGATGAGGCGGCCGCCGCTGATGTTGTCGATCATGGCGAACTCCTCCGCCACCCGCGTGGGCGGGTCGTAGAGCGGGAGGGCGTTGCCGACCACGGCGATCTTCAGCCGTGTCGTCTGGCGGGCCAGGATCGAGGCCATGAGGTTGGGACTCGGCATGATCCCGTAGGCGTTCTGGTGGTGCTCGTTGACGCACACGCCGTCGAAGCCCAGCTCCTCGGCATAGACGAGCTCGTCGAGGTAACGGTTGTAGATCTCGTGACCCACCGCGGGATCGTAGAGGCGGTTGGGGACCGTCACCCATGCGGGCCCGTCGTAGTCCGGCGGCAGGGCCGGATAGGGCATGAGGTGGAAGCTGAAGACGCGCATGTGCGGGGTCCCCTCCCGATTGACCGCGCAGTCAAGTTACGTCCGGACGGGAACGTTGTTCCATACTTGTGCGTCGAAAAGGGACGTGAACGTCTCTCGCCACTTCCCCGGCCCAAAGGACTCCATGCACAGGACCGCGCGCACCTTCGGCGGCGTGACGGCGGCGCTCCTGGTCGTCGCCGGCTCGGCCGCGTGCAGCGATTCGGGCGGCGACGCCACCGCGGCCGCCACCAGCACCACGACGACGGTCGAGGTGACGACCACCACCACGGTGCCTCCCACCACCACGACCACCGCCAAGCCGGTGCCGCCCGGGCTGGGCAAGGGATCGAAGGGCGACGACGTCAAGATGCTGGAGGAGCAGCTCACCGCGCTGCGCTACGACACCGGCAAGGTCGACGGCGTGTACGACGCCACCACGGCGTTCGCCGTCATGGCTTTTCAAAAGGTGCACGGGCTGCCCCGCACCGGCCGAGCCACCGACGACATGGTGAAGGCGTTGCAGACCGCCGGGATCCCTGCGCCGATGCTGCCCGAGGGCGGGAGCAACCGGGTCGAGGTCGACCTCAAGCGGCAGGTGCTGTTCCTCTACAAGGACGGCTCGCTGCTGCGCATCCTGCCGGTGTCGACCGGGAACGACAAGCGCTACTGCGTCGACGGCGACTGCGCCCGCGCCGTCACGCCGGGCGGGTCGTACAAGGTCACCCGCAAGATCAAGGGGCTGCGCGTAAGCAGGCTGGGCAAGCTCTACAACCCGCTCTACTTCAACGGCGGGATCGCCATCCACGGCGCGCCGTCGGTGCCCGCCTACCCGGCGTCGCACGGGTGCGTGCGCATCCCCATGGCCACATCGCGTTGGTTCCACGACACAGTGCCGACGGGCACGCCGGTGTACGTGCTGGGCGGGCGGCGGGCGCCCGTTCCGTTCGACGAGAAGGCGCCGGGCGAACCCGCGACCACGACGACCACGGTGGCGCCCACGACGACGACGAGCACGACGGCGGCGCCGACGACCACCACGTCGTCGTCGACCACCACCACCACGACGACGACCTCGACGAGCACCACCATCCCGACCCCCTGACGCGCTTCTGGTCCGGGAATCCCGCAACATGCTGCGGGATTCCCGGACCAGAACGGTTCAGCGTTGGTTCA
>JAHWLA010000156.1 GCA_019347595.1 Actinomycetota bacterium | reverse complement strand
CGTTCTGGTCCCCCGATCGCGCGCCATAGCGCGCGATCGGGGGACCAGAACGAGGCGGGGGCGGTCATCGGGCGCCTGCCAGTTGCTTGAGGGCGGACTTCAGCAGGTCCTCCACCGACCCGTCGTCGGGCAGGGCGTGGACGATGTCGCGCACCTCGTCGGGGCCGTAGCCCAGCCCCGCCAACGCCGCCCGCACCTCGGCCCGGGCGCCGTTCCCGTTACCCCCGGCGCCCACGGCCACCAGCTCCAGGTCGGGGAGGTCGAGGCGGGTCTTGAGCTCGATGAGCAGGCGGGCGGCCGTCTTCTTGCCCACGCCGGGCACGGCGGTGAGGGCGTCGACGTCGTCGCACGCCACCGCCCGCTGGAGAGCGTGGGGCGCCAGCGCGGCGAGGATCGCCATGGCCAGGGCGGGGCCGACGCCATGGGCACCCAGCAACGCCTCGAAGCACGCCCGCTCTTCGCGGGTGTCGAAGCCGTAGAGGACGAAGGCGTCCTCCCGGACATGGCTGTGGATGTGGAGGAACACCGGGCCGGCGAGCTCGACGGTAGCCAGCACGGCAGGCGTGACGGTGACCCGGTAGCCGACGCCGCCGTTGATCTCCACCAGTAGCTCGGCCGCGCCGCCGGCGCCCGGCATGCGATCGAGGACGATCCCGCGTAGCGAGCCGATCATCGGGCGCCTCCCGTCGTGGCAGCGGCCACCCGGGCCTGGAGCGGCGCCATGGCGAGGTGGCAGAGAGCGAGCGCCAGGGCGTCGGCCGCGTCGGGCGGCTTGGGGCGGTCGGGGAGGGACAGGAGGGACTGGACCATGCGCTGCACCTGTTCCTTGGTGGCGGCGCCGTAGCCGGTGACCGCCTGCTTCACCTCGTTGGCCGTGTACTGGGCGACCTGGCAGCCCGCTTCCGCCGCCGCCGCCAGCGCCAATCCGCTGGCCTGGCCCACCGACATGGCGGTGCGCACGTTGGTCTGGAAGAACACCCGCTCCACCACCACCACGTCCGGGTGGAACTCGGCCAGCAGCGCCCGCAGGTCGCGGTTGAGCGAGGCCAGGCGGCCGGGCAGGGGGTCGTCCTTCGGCGTGGTGAGGACGCCCGCGGCCGTGGCCGTCATCCCGACCTTGGCGCGCGTGACCACGCCGTAGCCGCAGCGCGACACGCCCGGGTCGATGCCCAACACGAACACGCGTTCGAGACTAGCGAACCGCCCCGCCCCCGCGGTGGATACCCACGAAGTGTGCGGAGTTGGGGCGCTCCGGCCGCCCCAACTCCGCACACTTCGGGTCAGCGGTCGGTGCGCAGGGCCGCCTCGATGGCTTCGAGCCGCCGCAGCACCTCGTCGAGCCGGTCATCAGACGATGATCAACAGGTCGGGCCATTCCCGGCGCACGAACCCCCATCGCCGGGTCGTCAGCACGAGCCGCACGACGTACTCGAAGGCAAAGAGCGCCCAGATGGCCCACTCGACGGCGACGACCGTGGCATCGGCGGCAGCCGGCATGTCGACGAGAAGGGGCACGACCAGCAGCGGCACCATCGCCAGCGCGGCCACCAACAACGGGACCTCGACAGCGCGTTCGAAGCGCTCCAACGCAGCCTGCCGCCGTTCGACGTCCATGCTTCCCCCCTCGAAATCAGCGAAGTGTGCGGAGTTGGGGCCCTCCGGCGGCCGCAACTCCGCGCACTTCGCGGGTTACACGGCGGTGGCGGCGGCCTTGACGGCGGCGACCAGCTCGTCGGTCTTGCGGTACGTCAGCCCGTGGGGCGAGCGGTGGGCGTAGCGGATGACGCCCTGGCCGTCGACCACGAACACCGACCGCTTGTACAGCCCGAGCGGCCCCACCACGGAGTAGGCCTTGCCCACCGACTTGTCGCAGTCGGCCAGCAGCGGGAACTTGAACCCGCCCTGCTTGCACGAGAACTGCTCGTGCGAGTCGACGTCCTGCGGGCTGACGGCCAGCACCTGCGCCCCCAGCCCCTCGAACTGGTCGATGTCCGACGAGTAGGCATTGAGCTGGGTGGTGCACACGGGCGTGTTGTCGCCCGGGTAGAACACCACCACGACCGGCTGCCCGCGGTACTCCGACAGCGAGTACGTCCGCCCGCCGGTGCCGGGCAGGGTGAACTCGGGCGCCACGTCCCCCGATCGCACGCCGCCCACGACTACGCCTCCACCAGCTCGATGATGGCGTCGGGGATGTCGAAGTTGGCGTAGACGTTCTGCACGTCGTCGTGGTCCTCCAGCGCGTCGATCAGCTTCAGCACCTTGCGGGCGTCGCTCTCGGTCTCCAACGGCACCGTGGTGGTCGGCAGCATGGTGAGGTCGGCCGAGTCGAACTCGATGCCGGCGGCCTCCAGCGCCGCCCGCAGTTGCCCGAGGTCGGTCGGCGCGCACGTGAGCTGCCACGTGTCGCCCTGGTCCTGGAGGTCCTCGGCGCCCGCCTCCAGCGCCACGTCCATGAGCTCGTCCTCGGTGACCTTCTTGGGGAGGATCACCACGCCCTTGCGCTCGAACTGCCACGACACGGCACCGGGCTCGGCCGTCGACCCCCCGCCCTTGCTGAAGATCGAGCGGATGTCGGCTCCCGTGCGGTTGCGGTTGTCGGACAGCGTCTCCACGATCACCGCCACGCCGTTGGGCGCGTATCCCTCGTAGGTGATGGGCTCGTACTTGACGCCCTCCAACTCGCCGGTCCCCCGCTTGATGGCCCGCTCGATGGTGTCGATGGGCACCGAGGCGTCACGGGCCTTGGTGTACATGGTGCGCAGGGTGGCGTTGGCGTTGATGTCGCCGCCGCCTTCTCGCGCCGCCACCTCGACCTGACGGATGAGCTTGGCGAACAGCTTCCCCCGCGCCTTGTCCTGGGCGCCCTTCTTGTGCTTGATCGTCGCCCACTTGGAATGACCGCTCATATCTCCCAGCCTCCCAGGAACAGCTCATGCAGGCGCAAGTCGCCCGACAGCTCGGGATGGAACGACGCCACCAGCACCGGCCCGGACCGGCACACCACCGGATGGCCGTCGACCTCGGCCAGCACCTCGACGCCCGCGCCCGCCCGCTCCACGAACGGCGCGCGGATGAACACGGCTGGCACCGGCCCCACGCCCGCCACGTCGACCTCGGCCTCGAAGGAGTCGACCTGGCGGCCGAAGGCGTTGCGGCGCACGGCGATGTCGATGGCCGCGAACGAGCGCTGGTCGGGGCGGCCGTCGACCACCTCGGACGCCAGCAGGATCATGCCCGCGCAGGTCCCGAAGGCGGGCATGCCGTCGGCCAGCCGGTCGGCGATGGGGTCGAACAGGCCGGACGACTGGAGCAGCAGCGACATGGTGGTCGACTCGCCGCCGGGGAGGACGAGGGCGTCGACGCCGGCCAGGTCCTCCGGCGTACGCACCTCGACCACGTGAGCACCCAACTCCGACAGCGCGGCACCGTGTTCCCGCACGTCCCCCTGCAACGCCAGCACCCCCACCTTCGGTCCCGAGTACATAGCGTTCGGATTCCGAACGCTATGTACTCGGGACGGTGGGGTCACCACCCGCGGTCGGCGAGCTTTGTCTCCACCGCGGCCATCTCCAGGCCGCGCATGGCCTCGCCCAGCCCGCGGCTCACCTTGGCCACCATCCCGGCGTCGCGGAAGTGGGTGGTCGCCTCGACCACGGCCCGCGCCATGCGGGGCGGGTCGGACGACTTGAAGATGCCCGACCCCACGAACACGGCCTCGGCCCCCAACTGCATCACCAGCGACGCGTCGGCCGGCGTCGCGATCCCGCCTGCGCAGAACAACGGGACCGGCAGCTTGCCCGTCTCGGCGATCTCCTGCACCAGCGACACCGGCGCCTGCAACGACTTGGCCCACCCGTAGACCTCCGCCGAGTCGGCCTGGGTGATCCTGCGGATGTCGCCGAGGATCGAGCGCAGGTGGCGCACGGCCTCCACGATGTTGCCGGTGCCCGCCTCGCCCTTGGAGCGGATCATGGCCGCGCCTTCCGAAATACGGCGCAGCGCCTCGCCCAGGTTGGTGGCCCCGCACACGAACGGCACGGTGAACGCCCACTTGTCGATGTGGTGCGCCTCGTCGGCCGGCGTGAGCACCTCGGACTCGTCGATGTAGTCGACGCCG
The DNA here is from genome assembly GCA_019347595.1 of Actinomycetota bacterium. Taxonomy (GTDB): domain Bacteria; phylum Actinomycetota; class Acidimicrobiia; order Acidimicrobiales; family JAHWLA01; genus JAHWLA01. The sequence continues at coordinate 2,772 of JAHWLA010000156.1, read as the reverse complement.
AGCGACTCCAGCACCTGGGCTTCGGCGAAGTGGCCGATGCGGGCCTTGGCCATCACCGGGATGGTCACCGCCTCCTTGATCCCCTCGATCATCGACGGGTCGCTCATACGGGCCACACCGCCGTCGCGGCGGATGTCGGCGGGCACCCGCTCCAGCGCCATGACGGACACCGCGCCTGCGTCCTCGGCGATCTTTGCCTGCTCCGGCGTGACGACGTCCATGATCACGCCGCCGCGGAGCATCTCGGCCAAGCCTCGCTTGACGCGTGCGGTTCCCGTTTCCCGTTCAGCCATGGCGGCCATTCTACGGGGCGAACACCCCTACCTCACTGTGGTTTGCACGCCCACCGGGGCCAGCGACACCCACGCGGTGCCGGGCCGCAGCCGGATCGGCAGCCCGGCACCGTCGGTGTACGACGTGAGCGCCGCCGCGTTCTTCTTCTCCCACGTGGCCTTGACCAGCCGCCCCCCGGACAGCACCCACGCCTCGCCCGACCCGATCACCTCGGCGGTCGGCACCGGCGCACCCGACGGATCGCGGGCGGACGTGTTGCGGTACTTCACGAACTGCACGATGACGTTGGCGAAGCCGAGCTGCTCGCCGCCCTCCACCGTGTGGGGGGTGTTGTTGGTCGACCGCCGCCACACGCCGACGCCCGCGTCCCAGTCCCAGCCCGCCTTGGTAGGGCCGCCCATCTGCACGCTGAAGTGGGTAAGCGGGGAGCCGCCCGCCACGCCGAACGGCTGGTCGGTCGGCAGGTAGGTGAACAGCGGAGGCGGCGGCTTGGGTGTGCCCTCGGCCCCCTTGTAGAGCTCGGCCGTCGACGTGAACAGGTTGTGCGGGGCGGGCCTGCCCTTGCGCTTGGTGTACGCCTTGGTCAGCTCGTCGAAGCCGACCAGTGTGACGGGCGCCTTCTTGATGGCGGCCACGAACGGCTTGGTCCCGCCCGAGTAGGCGAACAGCCCGCCCAGCGGCGTGACGATCTCCGGGTCGACCGGCCGCACCGAGCGCACCGGCCCGATCATGTCGGCGTCCTTGGAGTGGAACACAGCGAGGAAGCGCACGATGCCGCCCTCCACCACCTCCTCGAACACCACGTCGGCGGCGTCGAGGCCGGCCTGCGGGCGGGCGGCGGGCGAGTTGTCGATCTTGACCACCAACGCAGGCCGGGCCTGCTTCTCCCGGTCGGGCTGGGGCAGCCCGGTCAGGAAGGCGGGCTCCGGCGGGAGCGTCGTCGTCGGGATGTCGGCCGACGACGTGGTGGTGGGACCGGCCTTCGAGCCACCACCACCGCAGGCGGCGGCGACCAGGGCGAGCGCGGCAACGAGGGCGACGAACGAACGGCGGCGCATGACCTCGATGATGTCAGCCCAGTGTCGCGGCGCCGGGGATGGGGAGCTCCACCCACGTGCGCCCCGGCGTGAGCCGGATCGGCGCGCCCGCGCCGTCGACGTACTGCGTCACCTCGTCCTGCGACGCCCGCTTCCAGCGCCCCTTGACGACCTTGCCGTCGGAGAGCACCCACACGTCGCCCTCGCCCACCAGGTCGGCCTCGGGCACCGGTGCGCCGGACTGATCGACGTAGGGCGTGTTGTGGTAGTTGACGAACTGCACGACGACGTTCTGGGCGTTGACCTGCACGCCCGCCGTGTCGTTGTGGGGACCGGTGTCGTGCGAGCGTTTCCACACGCCGGCTCCCGCGTCCCACGCCCACTGCACGGCGGTGACGATGTTGCCCCGGTACTCCATGCGCACCGAGCCCGCGGGCTCGCCTGTCGAGGCCTGCCCCGGAAAGCGGAAGGCGAACATCGGCGGCGGCGGCCCCGAGCCCGCGGGCGCGTGGGCGAACAGGCGGGCCGTGTTGCTGAACAGCGAGTAGAGGCTGGGGCGGCCGCGCATCCGTGTGTAGTCGTTGGGGTAGACGTTGACGCCGACGTTGACGACCGGCGAGTTGCGCACCTGCTCCTCGAACGCCGAGTTGGCGCCCGAGTAGGCGAACAGCGGCCGGTTGAGCGGCTTGGCGATCAGCATGTCGGTCGAGCGGGCGGAACGAACCGGGCCGATGTCGCTGTCCTGCGAATGGTAGAGGGCGGCGAAGCGGGTGACCCCGCCCTCCACCGCTTCCTCCACCACGACGTCGGCCTGGTTGAGGCCGGCCTGGGGACGGGCCTTGGGGGCGTTGTCGATCTTCACGATCAACACGGGACGGCCCGCCTTGGCGGGGTCGACGGGGAGGCCGGTGAGCGGCCCGCCGCCGGGCGGGATCATCCCCTGCGGCTCGGGCGGCGCCTCGGTGGTCGGCGGCGCCGTGGTGGTCGTGGTCTTCTTGTCGCCGCCGCCGCACGCCCCCGCCACCAGGGCGAGGGCCAGGGCCGTGGCGGTCAGCGGAAAGGTGCGTCGCATGTGGGCTAAAGCTCCCTGAGCGCCTGGATGCGCTCGTCCAAAGGTGGGTGCGTGTCGAACATCCGCCCCAACCACGCCAGCCTGCCTTCGGAGTCGTCGCGGGCGACGGGCGACTCGATCCAGAGGTGGGCGGTGGCGCGTGAGCCGGAGTGGACCACGGTACGGTCGTCGCGCAGTTTCTCCAACGCGGCGATGAGGCCGGGCGGGTAGCGAGTGAGCGACACGCCGCTCATGTCGGCCAGCGCCTCGCGCCGGCGGCTCACCGCGTACTGCATGAGCTTGGCGGCGATGGGGCTGAGCACGAGGAGGGCGAACCCCACGACGGCGACGACGGCGCCCGCTCCCCCGCCGCCCTCGGTGCGGTCGTTG
>JAHWLA010000155.1 GCA_019347595.1 Actinomycetota bacterium | reverse complement strand
ACGTTCGGAGGAGGGAGCGGCTGTCAGAGGGTGACGGCGCCGTCGGCCGACACCCGCACCGGGCGGCCGCACAGCTCCTCGTCCACGGCCACGCCGCCCGACCGCCCCCACGCCCGCCGCCCGTCGGGCAGTCGCAGTGCGTACAGCCCCGTCTCCGGCCGGCCGTCGCGGTCGAACATCACGGTGTACGTCTCGATCACCGCCTCGCCTTCGTACGACTCGGCCAACGCACGCCGCGGCACGTCGCCCGACCACTCGACCCGGCGGAAGCCGTCGGCGGGCGGCGACGTCGAGTACAGCCCGAGCGCGTGCTTGGTGAGGTACCACCCCACCGCCGTCACCACGCCGAGCGAGCCCGGGTCGCGGCGCAGCACGTCGACCATGGTGGCGATGGCGTGCGTCACGTAGTTGTTGGCGGGACCGCCCGCGAAGGCGAGCCCACCCGTCACCGTGAGATCGCGGTCCAGCCCCAAGCCCAACTCGGCCGCGGCGATCTGCACGGCGGACGGGAAGCACGAGTACAGGTCGACATGCGCCACCTCGTCGGCCCGCACCTCGCCTGCGAATGTCACCAGCGGAACCGACGCCGTGAACGAGTTGCGCTCGGAGAGGAACCACGTGTCGTAGGCCTCGCCGCCGAAGTGGGGGAACACCCAGCGGTCCTCGGCCACCCCGAAGCGCCGGGCCGCCGCCACCGAGCACACCACCAGCCCGGCCGCCTGGTCGGTCTGGATGTTGGCGTTCATCAGCTTGGGATAGGGGAAGCCGACCATGCGGTTGTCGGGCGTGACCGTGGCGATCTCGTCGGGCGTCCGCGCCTCGGGCGACCACGCGTACGGGTTGCGGGCCGCCACCGCCGAGAAGCGGGCCCACAGGGCGGCCACCCGCCGCTGGTGTGCCTCGATCGACTCGCCCGCCGCCGCCCGTAGCGCGTTCTCGAACATGGGGTACACCTGCGTCGGCAACACGATGCCTCGCGACAGCTCGTGGTCGCTGTTGCCGGGCACGTCGTGGCCCACGACCTCGTCGACGGGACGAACGTCGTCGCCCTGCACCGACCACGGCAGCCACGCCTTCACCTTGCGAGCCAAGACGCGTGAATGCACGGCTTCGGCGCCCGCCACCAACGCCACGTCGAGCTCGCCTCGCCCGATCGCCGCCGCCATCCGGTTCACCAGCATCTGCGGGCTGTTGCCGCCGGTGGTCGACCGCACGGTGAGGCGGGGCGCCGCCCCCACCCGCTCGGCTACCGCCAGCGCCGGGTTGCGGTACGGCCACGACACCGACTCCACCGTCGCCGCCGCGTCGGCCGCGGCCAACAGGGCGGAACCCGCTCCGCTGTCGTCGGCGGCCAGCCGGAGCACCTCCGCCATCATCTCGGCGGGCTCGCTGGCGTGCTCCACGTCGTCGGCCGTCGGGCGGCGGACGAGCTGGCCCACGCCGACGATCACGGGCGTCCTCGGGTCGATGGCCACGCCCCGGAGGCTAGGCAAGCCCGCCGGTAGACTCGGCTCCATCGACATCCTGCTGCTCTGCACCGGCAATATCTGCCGCTCGCCCATGGCCGAAGCCCTGCTCCGCCGCCGCCTGCTCGACGTGGGCGAGATGCCGCGCGTCCACTCCGCCGGGCTGCGGGGCGACGGGCTCGAGTCCCCCCGGGGCGTGGTCGCCGCCTTGGCCCTCCTCGGCCTCGACCTCACCAGCCACCGCAGCCGCGGCATGGCCGCCGACATGCTGGCCGAGGCCGACCTCGTCATCGGCATGGCTCGCGAGCACGTGCGCGAGGCACTCGTGCTGCACCCGCCCGCGTGGCCGCGCACGTTCACGCTGAAGGAGCTCGTGCGACGGGCCGAGGCCACGGGCGCACGGGCGCCGGGCCAGCCCTTCGAGGAGTGGTTGGAGAAGATCCACGCGGGCCGCAACCGCATGGACCTGCTCGACTCGTCGCCCGTCGACGACGTGGCCGACCCCATCGGGCAGTCCGACGCCGTCTACGAACGCACGGCCGCCGACCTCGGCGACCTCATCGACCGCCTCGTCCGCCGGGGGTGGAGGGAGAACAAGCAATGACACGTGACGAGGAGCTCTTCGCCATCCTCGACCGGGAGCTGGACCGTCAGAACACGACCATCCAGCTCATCGCCTCGGAGAACTTCACCTCGCCTGCCGTGCTGGCGGCGACGGGCTCGGTGCTGACGAACAAGTACTCCGAGGGCTACCCGGGCAAGCGCTACTACGGCGGCAACGAGGTCATCGACGAGGTCGAGGAGCTGGCCCGGCAGCGGGTGAAGGACCTGTTCGGTGCCGAGCACGCCAACGTGCAGCCCCACGCCGGCGCCAACGCCAACATGGCCGTGTACCTCGGCCTGCTGGAGCCCGGCGACACCGTGCTCGGCATGCGGCTCGACCAGGGCGGCCACCTCACCCACGGCTCGCCGGTCAATGCCAGCGGCAAGCTCTACCGCTTCGTCTCCTACGGCGTGACCGAGAGCGACGAGCGCATCGACTTCGACCAAGTGCGCGACATCGCCAAGGCCGAGCGCCCCAAGATGATCGTGGCGGGCGCCACCGCCTACCCGCGCCTCATCGATCCCCGGCCCTTCCGGGAGATCGCCGACGAGGTCGGGGCGCTGTTCATGTTCGACGCTGCCCACGTCGCCGGGCTCATCGCCGGCGGGGTGCATCCCAACCCGGTGCCGGTCGCCGACATCGTCACCTTCACCACCCACAAGACGCTGCGCGGCCCGCGGGGCGGGGCCATCCTGTGCAAGTCGGAGTTCGCCGAGGCCATCGACAAGTCGGTGTTCCCCGGGCTCCAGGGCGGACCGCTCGACCACGTGATCGCCGCCAAGGCGGTGGCGTTCCACGAGGCCGCCCAGCCCGAGTTCAAGGAGTACGCCGCCCAGGTGGTGCGCAACGCGGCGGCGCTGGCCAAGGCGCTGGCCGAGGCGGGCTTCCGCCTGGTGTCGGGCGGCACCGACAACCACCTCATGCTGGTCGACCTGCGCTCGTTCGACGCCGAGCTGAGCGGCAAGAAGGCCCGCACCCGGCTCGACCGGGCGGGCATCTCGCTCAACGAGAACACGGTGCCGAACGACCCCCGTCCGCCGTACATCACCAGCGGGCTGCGCATCGGCACGCCCGCCGTCACCACGGCGGGGATGGGCGAGCCGGAGATGGCCGAGATCGCCGCGCTGATCGCCCGGGTACTGCGCAACTTCGACGACGAAGCGGAGCTGGTGGCGGTGCGGGGCGACGTCAACGTCCTCTGCTCGAAGTACACCCCCTACCCGGCGTGACCCCCCTCCTCGTTCTGGCAGCCGTTTTGCGGCGCCGATGCCGCAAAACGGCTGCCAGAATCGGTTAGCGCCGTGGTCGGGTACTCGATCGTCCTGGCGGTGGCGGCCGGGCTGGCGTACGCCCTCACCTTCGCGGTGCGGCGCGTCGCCGTGCGCATCGGCGCCGTGGTGCGCCCCGACGAGCGTCGGGTGCACGAGAAGCCGACGCCGACGGCGGGCGGGGCCGCCATGTACCTCGCCTTTCTCTTTGCCATGGCGGTGGCGTCGCAGCTCCCACAGTTCCGGCCCGTGTTCGAGGGTTCGTCGGAGCCGCTCGGCGTCGTCCTCGCCGCCAGCGTGATCTTCGCCGTCGGACTGGTCGACGACCTTCGCGAGGTGTCGGCGCCCGCCAAGTTGGCGGGCATGGTCCTGGCGGGGAGCGTCCTCTACTTCCTCGGCGTGACGATGTTCTACTTCCGTATCCCGTTCGCCGACTTCGTCTCCCTGTCGGCCGACCTGGTCCCGCTGCTCACCGTCATGTGGGTGGTCGGCATCGCCAACGCCCTCAACCTCATCGACGGCCTCGACGGGTTGGCGGCCGGCATCGTCGCCATCGCCGCCGCCTCCTTCTTCGTCTACGGCGACCGCCTCTTCGACGCGGGCCTGCTCCCGCCCGACAACGTCGGCCCCCTGGTGGCCATCATCGCCCTCGGCGTGTGCATCGGGTTCCTGCCCCACAACTTCCACCCGGCCCGGGTGTTCATGGGCGACGCGGGCTCGCTACTGCTCGGCCTCCTCATGGCGGCGTCGACCATGGTGGTGGGCGGCCGCACCGCCGACCAGTTCAGTGGCCAGACCTACTTCTTCTTCGCCCCCATCTTCATCCCGTTCTTCATCCTCGGCGTGCCGATCTTCGACACCCTGTTCGCCATCGTGCGCCGGTCGCGGCGGCGGTCGAGCTTCCATGTCGCCGACAAGGAGCACCTCCACCACCGGCTGATGCGCCTGGGCCACGGCCATCGCCGCTCGGTGGTCATCCTGTGGGCGTGGACGGCCATCCTGTCGGGCCTGGTGCTGCTGCCGACGTTCACCAACGAGGGCAACGCCGTCATCCCCTTCGCGGTGGCCGCCCTCGGCGTGGCGCTCTTCACGCTGTTCCACCCCGGCGTACGCCAGAAGGCGGAGCTCGACATGGAGGAAGGCGACGCCGACCGTCCGCCGACCACGCTCGCCCCGGTCGTCCCCATCGAGGAGCGGCGCTCCGCCAACTGACGCGGGCCGGAACGACGGAATTGCGGCGGCGACCTGCGCTCTCGTACATTGCACCCGCATTCACAAGCGGCCGCGGCCCCCTGCGACGCACCGCTTCCCAAGCCACCTCACAAGGGCAATTCCAGCTTTGGACCTGCGCGACAAACGCGACCTCTACAACGGGTTCGGCAACGGGTTGGCGCGCGCGTTCGAACTGGCCGTCACGCCCGCCGTGTTCGGCGGGATGGGCTACGGCCTCGACCGGGTCTTCGGGCTGGTCCCCGTCTTCACCATCGCACTGTTGCTCCTCGCCCTCGTCGGCATGTTCGTGCGCATGTGGTACGGCTACGACGCCGAGATGAAGGCCCACGAAGCACGCGGCCCGTGGGTAGCCCGATGACCGCGATCACCACCCGCCTCGACGGTCCCGCCGTCGAGCGGGAGATCGCCGCCGACATGGCCAAGCGGGCGGTCCCCGCCGTTCCCGTCCTCCTCATCCTCGCCGCCGTCGGCTGGGGCTTCGACGGCATGGCGTCGGCCGCCTACGCCGTCGCCATCGTCCTCGTGAACCTGACGCTCTCGGCCGCCCTGCTGGCGTGGACCGCCCGCATCTCGCTGGCGCTCATGATGGGCGCCGCGCTGTTCGGTTACCTCCTCCGCCTGGGGCTGGTCGCCCTCGCCGTCATCGCCGTCAAGGACGCCCGCTGGGTCGAGCTGTGGCCGCTGGGCCTCGGCCTGATCGTCACCCACCTCGGCCTGCTGCTGTGGGAGTTGCGGTACGTGTCCGCCTCACTCGCCTTCCCCGGCCTGAAGCCCCGAAAGGACTGAGCTGGTGCCCCTGCTCGCTCTCGAATTCCCCCCGATCACGCACCTCGTCGAGTGGCCCGACTTCTTCGCGGCGGGCGAGTGGTACGCCCTCAACAAGATCGGCCTCCTGTGCCTGCTGTCGATGGCCTTCACCCTCACCATCTTCTTCGTGGCGGGCCGCAAGGCGGCGCTGGTGCCGACGGGCGTGCAGAACGTCGCCGAGGCCAGCGTCGACTTCGTGCGCGAGGGCATCGTGCTCCAGACCATGGGGGAGGAGGGGCTGCATCGGAAGTGGGTGATGCCGCTGCTCACCTCGCTGTTCTGGTTCATCCTCTTCGCCAACATCTTCGAGATCATCCCCGGCATCCAGATGCCCGCCACCGCCCGCATGGCCATCCCTGCCCTGCTGGCGCTGCTGGTGTGGGTCATCTTCAACGGCGTCGGCATCGCCAATCAGGGCCTGGGCGGCTACCTCAAGAGCTCGCTGTTCCCGCCGGGCGTGCCCAAGGCGCTCTACATCCTCGTCACGCCCATCGAGCTGATCTCCACCTTCGTGGTGCGGCCCTTCTCCCTGGCCGTCCGACTCTTCGCCAACCTGTTGGCGGGCCACATCCTGCTGGTGACCTTCGCCGTCCTCGCCACCGCGCTCTTCGAGGCGTCGGTGGTGCTCAAGGCGGTCACCGTCCTCCCCTTCGTGATGCTGGTGTTCCTGACGGGCTTCGAGATCCTGGTCTCGTTCCTGCAGGCGTACATCTTCACGATCCTCGCCGCCGTGTACATCGGCGGTGCCATGCACCCCGAGCACTAAGCCCAAGGAGGCTCAGACACCAATGGCACTTCCCGCCCTTCTCGCCCAGGTTGCCGGCGAAGACCAGATTGCGTTCGGCGAGGCGATCTCGGCCGGTTTCGCCTACGGCCTGGCGGCCATCGGCCCCGGCATCGGCATCGGCTACCTGGTCGGCCAGGCTGTCCAGGCCATGGCTCGTCAGCCCGAGGCCGCAGGCATGGTCCGCACGACCATGTTCCTCGGCATCGCCTTCACCGAGGCCCTCGCCCTCATCGGCTTCGTCGTCTTCATCCTCCTCAAGTTCGCCTAGGAGCATCGACATGCGATTCCGCAAGCTCGCCGCCGGCGTGCTGCTGGCCGGCGCCCTCGCCCTCGGCGGTGGTGTCACGCCCGCGTTCGCGCAGGAGGACCACGGCGAGGTCGAACTCGACCACGCCACCGAGGAGTGCATCCACATCCTCGAGGAGGGCGGCACGCCCGAGCAGTGCCACGAGGCGCCGAACCCGATCCTGCCCGCCACCAACGAGTTGGTGTTCGGCGCTCTGTCGTTCGGCCTGCTCTTCTTCCTCATGTACAAGTTCGCCTATCCGGCGGTGGCCAAGGGCATGCAGGCCCGCACCGACCGCATCCGGGAGAACCTGGACGACGCCGAGCGGGTCAAGACCGAGGCGCAGACGATCCTGGCGGAGTACCAGCGCCAGCTCGCCGACGCCCGCAGCGAGGCCAACCGCATCATCGAGGAGGCCCGGCAGACCGCCGACCAGCTTCGTCGTGACCTGA
>JAHWLA010000154.1 GCA_019347595.1 Actinomycetota bacterium | reverse complement strand
CGCCCTGTCCTTTCGCCGCGATGGCGGCGTCCATGGCCAGGTAGGTGGCTTCGAGGTCGAGACCCGAACGTCGGCTGTGGCGGTAGCTGCTCACGGCAAGATGGGCGAGCTGACTGGACTCCAACCCGTGGCCCATCGCGTCGAACACGGCGAAGTCCAACGTGTCGCCATTCACGGCGTAGTCGAACGAATCTCCCCCGACCTCATACGCAGGCTGGATCAATCCGGCGACCGATACCCGCCCGCTGTCCAAGCTCAACGGGGGCAACAGGTCCCACTGCATCTCCGCCGCCAAGCTGAACTTCTCGCTCCGTCGAAGGGACGTGTAGGCGTCGGTGCACTGGCCGCGGGTGATCAGTAGCGCGGCGACCACCCCAGCGAGGCTGTCGGCAAGAGCGCGACCGTCCTGGTCGACCATCGACACGGTGACGCACATCACGCCGAGCCGGGCCGCGCCGTCGACCACCACGCTCCAAAGCCTCATCCCGTCGTCTACCGGTTCTTCGACCTGTTTGGTCGTGGTGAACGAGCGGCCGCCGGTCGAGGCGTCCATGTCGATCGACGCGCTCGCAGCCGATCCAGCGATGGGCACGAGGCGTCGCTGCTCGAAGTCCGTCACGTACACCGAAAGGTCGCGCATTCCGAACACCGCGACGCGCCGACCGAGGAACGCACCGAGCTGATCGGGCGCTTCTCGGCGCGACTCGTGCAGCAGGGCCGCGACCTGCGCGTATGCGCCTGATGACAACCGGCCATTCGGACCGCCAGGGGCGACCGCGTCTTCGTCAACGTCGGCCATCGCCGGAGACGTGGCGGGAGGCTTGTTCTGCATCTCGATCGCTTTCCCACTCGGGCCAAACGACGCGCTACCGGGGTCCGGGGCGACGTGCCGGGAAAGGCCACCACGCACACGCGTGCGCGAGACCTAGCGTACATCGTCGTTGTCTCGAGCGGGCGTGAGTTCATACGGAACAGCTCGGGCCACGGCTACGAGATGTGTGACTCCCTCGTCCGCCGCAACTGAGTCGCGCTCGGCACGCCATCCACGTCGCCCGGTTGCCGCCGGCAGGCGTGCGTACCGGCTGAACCGCCCTGTCGCTACACCGCAAGTCAGCAGAGAGAGAGGGCTGTGGGCCTGGCTTGTCTATGTGCCGACACCGTGTGGGTACGTCGCGGCGGGTGAACCGCCCCGGGTTCGATGACCGCTCGGGCTATTGGGTGACCGCCTCGCGGGCGCTGATGCGCACGCAGCAATAGCCGGGCTCGGGAGCGAGCCGGGCGTCGAGCTTGCCCCTGGGGCCCATCCCTTCGAGGAGCCCCCCGAGGAAGTCGAGGTTCATCCCGCAAGGTCGCGGCCTCTGCCCGGCAGATGGGCGCCGACGTGCTGCTGGTCGACCCCGCCCCCGTGCCGCTCCAACGCGTGCTCGGCGACGACATCGGCGCGGTGTTCCGCAGGCTCCACACCGAACACGGCGTCGCCCTGCGCCTCGGGGCGGGCGTCCGGGAGCTGCGCGGCACCAAGGACGTCGAGGCGGTTGTCCTCGACGACGGCCGAGTCGAAGCCGCCGATGTCGTCGTTGTCGGGCGTCGGCGTGATACCTCGCACCGAGCTCGCCGAGCAGAGGGGTGCACTCATGGTCCACAACGGGATTGTGGTCGACGAGCACCTCCAGACCGACGTCCCCGGGCGTCTACGCGGCCGGGGACGTCGCCAACGCCTGGCACCCCCGCTACGGACACGCACCTGCGCGTCGAGCACCGTGGCAACGCCCCTGCCAGGCTCCCCGGGGAGCTTGGGCGTCGCGCGCGGGTGTAGCACGCTGTGCTACGCTACCAGCATGAGTCGCGAGATCACGCAACGCGAGCTGCGTAACGACAGTGGCGAGATCATGCGGAAGCTCGACGAAGGCGAGAGCTTCGTCGTCACGCGCAACGGCACCCCGGTCGGGGAGCTCACTCCGCTCCGTCGCCATCGATTCGTGGCCGCCGAAACCGCCGTGGCACTGTTCCGCGCCGCCCCGAGCGTCGACTACGGGCGCTTCCGGTCGGACTTGGACGCCGCCGCAGAGCAGGACCCGTCGCCGCGTGGCTGACGAGCGGCGAGCGGAGCGGGGGCTCCTCGACACGTCGGTCATCATCGATCTCGAGAAGCTCGATCCATCGCAGCTTCCGATAGAAGCCGCAGTCAGTGCGGTCACCATGGCCGAACTCGCTGCAGGTCCGCATGCGACGCCGGATGCCGACGAACGCGCCCGGCGACAGGATCGCCTTCAGCGGGCGGAGGCGGCATTCGATCCATTGCCGTTCGACGGCGAGGCCGCCCGTGCCTACGGCCGCATCTTTGCAGCCGTGGCCGCGGCGGGCCGCAAGGCACGCGGAGCACGAGCGGTCGACCTCCTGATCGCTGCCGCCGCTCTCGGCGCAGGCCTGCCGCTCTACACCCGGAACGGTGACGACTTCCGGGCGCTCGAAGGCCTTGTCGACGTAATCGAGGTGTAGGTCCTTCGGGGCCGCTGCGGACGCGACAGCGGCCGAGCCTGGTGGCTCAGCCGCGACCGGTGTTAGTACAAAGACAATGGGAGTGGAGGTGGCGGGAATCGAACCCGCGTCCTTCAGCTTCTCAGCAGGACTTCTCCGAGCGCATCCGGTGCTTGGATCTCGGGCCTCTCCTCACCACCGGCAACGGTGAGAGGCCCCAGTCGGCTGAAGTGTCCCCGATCGCCTCACCGACGAAGGCGTTCGGGTAAGCCCTACAAGATGGCGTTCGCATCCGGTCCGTAGGGCTGGGACCGGGCGACCGTCGCTACTGCTTAGGCAGCGAGTGCAGGCTCATGGCCGGCATTTGTTTTTTGTTCCGGCTCTTTAACGTGGCTCCGGAGACCACGGCTCGCTTCTCCTGCCTCGACCACCGAAGTCGAAGCCGATCACCCCCATGTCAAGGTGCAACGACTCCATGGTAGTGCCGCCCACGCGCCCGCCGAACGGCCGGTCGCCCCACCTGGCAGGCTGGGGCCCATGCGGGCATGGCCGAGCGGCGTGCGACGGGGGGCCCGAGTGGTCGCTGCCGTGACCGTCGCCCTGTGGGCGCCCGTGGCGGCCGGCACGCACGCCGCCGGGCAGCCGCCGGGCGGCCAGCCGACCGAGACGCGCCGGGTCCTGGTGACCACGGTCGACGACGCCATCACCCCGGTCGTCGCCGAGCACCTGGAAGACGGCCTGGATCGCGCCGAGCGGGAGAACTTCGCCGCCTATGTCGTTCGCCTCGACACGCCGGGCGGCCTGGAGACGTCGATGCGCGACATCATCCAGGACTTCCTCGCCGCCCGCGTCCCCGTTGTCGTCTACGTCGCCCCCCAGGGCGCTCGCGCCGCGTCGGCCGGGGCGCTGATCACCTTCGCCGCCCACGTAGCCGCCATGGCGCCGGGCACCACCATCGGGGCATCGACGCCCGTGAGCATGGAAGGCGGGGGAGACGTGGAGCGCAAGATCGTCAACGACGCCGCCGCCTTCGCCGAGTCGATCGCCCGGCTGCGCAACCGCAACGTCGAATTCGCCCGCGCCACCGTCACCGAAGGACGTTCCATCCCGGCGACCGAGGCCGCCGACATAAAGGCCGTCGATTTCCTGGCCACCTCCCTCGCCGACGTCCTCGATCAAGCCGACGGCCGCACCGTCGCCCTGGGCGGGGACGCGATGCAGGCGACGCTGCGCACGGCCGACGCCGATGTCGTCGAGCACGACATGGGCTTCCTGCGCCGCCTCCAGCAGCGCCTGGCCGACCCCAACCTGGCCTATCTCTTCCTGTCGATCGGCACGCTCGCCCTCGTCTACGAGCTGGCCAGCCCGGGCATGGGCATGGGCGGCATCACGGGCGCCATCCTCATCCTGCTGGCCCTGTTCGCCCTGTCGGTGCTGCCCGTGAACACGGTCGGCCTCCTCTTCGTGGGCTTGGCCGCCGCGCTGTTCGTGGTGGAGGTGATCGTCCCCGGCATCGGCGTCGCCGCGCTGGGCGGGAGCATCTGCCTCGTGCTCGGCGGCATCTTCCTGTTCCGCGAGACGCCGGGCCTCGAGCTGAGCCTCGCGCTCATCGTGCCGACGGCCGTGCTGGTGGGCGCGGGGGCCGTGTTCGCTGGTCGTCTGGCGATGCGCTCGCAGCGGCGTCCGGCGCCGACGGGCGCGTCGGCCTTCGTCGGCCGCGTGGTGGAGGTGGCGAGGGCCGACGGCGGCCGCGGGCAGGCGTTCCTCGACGGCGCCTGGTGGAACGTCCGCTCCTCGGGGGTCCCGCTCCAGGCGGGCATGCGGGTCCGCGTCGACGAGGTCACAGGACTCGATCTCGTCGGCGAGCCCGTCACAGACGATCGCGAGGGAAAAGGGGTGTCACATGAGTGAAGCAGTGCTGGGCGGGATCGGCTTTGCCGTCGTCGTCTTGGTGGTGATCCTCGCCGCCGCTGTCCGCATCGTCAACGAGTACGAACGGGGCGTCATCTTCCGGCTCGGCCGCGTGATGGCGGCCAAGGGGCCGGGACTGTTCTTCATCGTCCCGATCATCGACCGCATGGTGAAGGTCACGCTCCAGACGGTCACGTTCGACATCCCGCCCCAGGACGTAATCACCAAGGACAACGTCACCGTGCGGGTCAACGCCGTCACCTACTTCCAGGTGATCGATCCTGTGCGCTCCGTCGTCGCCATCCAGAACTACATGTACGCCACGTCGCAGGTGGCGCAGACGACGCTGCGCAGCGTCCTCGGCCAGGTCGACCTCGACGACCTGCTCATCAACCGCGAGGACATCAACACACAGCTCCAGCGCATCATCGACGGCCTCACCGACCCGTGGGGCGTGAAGGTGACCCTGGTGGAGCTCAAGGACGTCGAACTCCCCGAGGTCATGCGCCGGGCCATGGCGCGCCAGGCCGAGGCCGAGCGCGAGCGGCGGGCCAAGGTCATCCACGCCATGGGCGAGTCGGAGGCGGCCGCCGCGCTGGCCGAGGCGGCACGCGTGCTCGAAGCGCACCCCGCGGCCATGCAGTTGCGGACCCTGTCGACCATGGCCGAGGTGGCGAGCGAGAAGAACTCCACGCTGATCTTCCCCATCCCCATCGAGCTGTTGCGCCTGATGGACACCGCCCGCGGCGCCCTCGAGCGCAGCGGACACGGCGACCTCGGCGGGGGAGAGACCGCGAGCTAGCCCTTGTGCTGCTTGAGGGCGGTGTCGATGCTCGCCGCCGTCGCCAACACGGCCAGACGCAGCGGGCCGGTCACGCCCGGCTGCATCTCGATGACGTAGTTGTCGGCGGTGGTGAACATCTCCTTGCCGAGCCCCGCCCACTTCTTGGTGATGCGCGCCACCTCGGCGCCGCCGGGGTCGGTCACCGAGAAATCCCACGCCCGCCAGTTCTCGGCCCGCAGCTCGCCCAGCGGTGCGCCGCCGACGCCCTGCAAAGCGAAGCGAGCCTTGCCCACCATGTTCTGCTGGGCCAGCGTGGCGACCGGCTGGTCGTTGCCGTCGAGGATCTCGATCTTCGATCGCCACCACGTGAAGCCGCGCCGGATGCCGGCCACCTTGCGGCCCATGGCGTCGTAGATCGACAGCCGTACCGGCAGCATCGAGTCGACGTTGGAGACGAGGCGGAGGAGCTTGCGCAGGGCCGCCTGCCCCTCCTGGCGGATGACGCCCACCTCGTTGCCCTGCTCGTCGCGGATCTTGTACTCGTTGGTCAGCTCGATGAGCTTGGCCTTCTGGTTGACGACGAGGCGGTCGTGGTCGAGCAGCTCGGGCATGTCAGTCCTCCCCGCGACGGCCTCGGGCCGTGGCGCGTTCGATGTCGCGAGCGGCATCCCGCTCGGCGATGGCGTGTCGCTTGTCGTAGGTCTTGCGGCCGCGGGCCAACGCCAGCTCCACCTTGGCCCGTCCTTCCTTGAAGTAGATCGACAGGGGCACGAGCGTCAACGACTCCTGCTTGGTGCGCTCGTCGAGCTCGTCGATCTCCCGCCGGTGCAGCAACAGCTTGCGCTTCCGGTCCGGCTCGTGGGCCCCGAAGCCGGTGGCTTGCGCGTAGGGGGCCACGTGCACACCGTAGAGCCAGACCTCGCCGCCCTCGGCTCGGGCGTACGCGTCGCGGAGCTGCACCTTGCCGTCGCGCAGCGACTTCACCTCACTGCCCTGCAAGGCGATGCCGCACTCGAAGGTGTCGAGCACGTCGTAGTCGTGCCTCGCCTTCCGGTTCTGGGCGACAGGCCTGGTGCCCTTGGGCGGCATAGGGAGGCGAGGGTAGCGTGCGCCCCCGATGCTGCGGCTCTCCGAGGACGTGTACCAACGCATGGTCGGCCACTGCTACGACGGCCTGCCCCTGGAGGCGTGCGGCCTCCTCGGGGGCGATCCGGAGACGGGCAAGGCGAGCCGCTGCTACCCCACGCGCAACGACGCCGCCTCGTCGCGCGTCTACACCGTGAACGGCACAGATTTCCTGAAGGCCGACCGCGACGCCGAGGACAACGGCCTCACCGTGCTCGGCGTGTTCCACTCCCACACCCACACCGACGCCTACCCGTCGCCCACCGACGTGGCGCAGGCGCCCGACCCGACGTGGCACTACGTCGTGGTGTCGCTGCGCGACCTGGCCCCGGTCGTGCGTTCGTACCGGATCGTCGACGGGAAGATCACCGAGGAGCCGGTTGTTCTCGAACGTCGGTAGGATTCTCCACCAGTTAGGTCGACATTTTTCGGGAGGGCCTGTGGCCGTCGAAGTCCGTTTGCCCACCATCCTGCGGCAGCACGCCGGGGGGCAGGGGTCCGTGCGCGCCAACGGGTCGACGCTGGGCGAGGTCTTCGACGACCTCGTACGCCAGGTCCCCGGCCTCGCGGGCCAGGTCGTCACCGACGTCGGCGCGCTGCACAAGTTCGTCAACGGCTACGTGAAGGACGACGGCGTGGGCTTCGTCGTCAGGCGGGAGGCGAGGGTGTGGGAGGGCGGCGGGGGGG
>JAHWLA010000153.1 GCA_019347595.1 Actinomycetota bacterium | reverse complement strand
AGAGCAGGACATCCGGCGGGAGAAGGCGTCGTCGAACGTCTGCACCAACCAGACGCTCATCGCCGTGTGCTGCGTCATCCAGATGGCGTGGCTGGGGACGACCGGGTTGCGGGAGCTGGCGCTGCGGTGCGCGCGCGGGACCCGGTACACCCGGGAGGCGCTGTTGGCGATCGACGGAGTTTCGCCGGTGGCGTCGGCGCCGGTGTTCCGGGAGTTCGCGGTGCGGGCGCCGGTGCCCGGCAACGTGATTGTGGAGCGCATGGCCGAAGAGGGGTTCCTGGCCGGCGTGCCGCTGGACGACGGCGGGTTGCTGGTGGCGGTGACCGAGAAGCGCACCCGGGCCCAGATCGACGCCTTCACCACGGCTTTCGAGAAGGTGGTCAAGTGACCCGCGCAAGCAAAGTGTGCGGAGTTGGGGCCGTCCAGGCGCCCCAAGTCCGCACACCTCGAGGAGATGGGCGATGAGCAGGGCGAGCAGCATCCCGCTGATGGGGCGCGACGAGGAGCCGACGCTGTTCGAGCTGTCGGTGCCGGGGCGCACGGCGTGGTCGTTCCGGCACACCGATGTGCCTGAGTGGTCGGCCGACGAGCTGGTGCCTGCGGAGCACCTGGCCGACGAACCGTTACCGATGGCCGAGCTCTCCGAGCGCGACCTGGTCGGCCACTTCACCCGGCTGACGCACCGCCAGTACTCGGTCGACCTCGGGGCGTACCCGCTGGGGTCGTGCACCATGAAGTACAACCCCAAGCTGTGCGACGACGCCGCCGGGCTGCCCGGGTTGGCCGACGTCCATCCCGCCGCCCCCGAGTCGATGATCCAGGGGTGGCTGGAACTGCTGGCCGACCTGGGCGACGCCCTGTGCGAGGTCACCGGCATGAAGGCCATCACCCTGCAGCCGCCCGCGGGCGCGGCGGGGGAGCTGACGGGGCTGCTGCTCATGCGGGCCTGGCACGCCGACCAGGGCCGGCAGCGGAGGAAGGTGATCATCCCCGACTCGGCCCACGGCACCAACCCGGCATCGGTCACGCTCGGCGGGTACCAGACGGTGACGGTGCCGTCCGACGCCCGGGGCTGCGTCGACCTGGCTGCGCTGCGGGAGCAGTTGGACGAGGACGTGGCCGGGATCATGCTGACCAACCCCAACACCCTCGGGCTGTTCGAGGAGGAGATCACCGAGATCGCGGCGGCCGTGCACGAGGTGGGCGGGCTGCTGTACTACGACGGCGCCAACCTCAACGCCATCCTCGGCGTGGTGCGGCCCGGCGACATGGGCTTCGACATCGTGCACATGAACCTGCACAAGACCTTCGCCGTGCCTCACGGCGGCGGGGGGCCGGGAGCGGGGCCGGTTGCCGTGTCCGAACGGCTGGCGCCCTACCTGCCGGGGCCGGTGCCCGAGCGGCAGGCCGACGGGTCGCTGCGGTGGACGACGCCCGCACGGTCGATCGGCCGGGTGCACTCGTGGCACGGCAACGCCCTGGCGCTGGCCCGGGCGTGGTCGTACATGCTCGTCAACGGCGGCGACGGGCTGCGGCGGGTGGCCGAGGCCGCCGTCTTGAACGCCAACTGGCTGCGGCACCGGCTGCGGGGTGTGTACGACATCCCCTACGACCGGCCCAACATGCACGAGTTCGTGGCGTCGACCACGTCGTTGAAGAAGGCCGGGGGAGTGCGGGCGCTCGACGTGGCCAAGCGGCTGCTCGAGGAAGGGTTCCACGCCCCGACGGTGTACTTCCCGTTGATCGTGGACGAGGCGCTGATGATCGAGCCCACGGAGACCGAGTCGTTGCAGACGTTGGAGGCGCTGGCCGACGCGCTCGAGCGGATCGCGGGCGACTCGCACGACGTGGCCGCCGCCGCCCCGCGGTCGACGCCGGTGAGCCGGGTGGACGAGGCGCGGGCCGCCCGCACACTCATCCCCACCTTCGACGCCCGCCCCTAACCGCAGTCCCGAGTACATAGCGTGCGGAATCCGCACGCTATGTACTCGGGACGTGGGCTACTGCTGGTAGTGCTCGACCACCTCGGGCGGGCGCACGCCGGCTTCGTCGGGATCGACGCCCGCTGTCCGCCGGGCCCGCCGCTGCCGCAGTAGGTCCCAGCACTGGTCGAGGGCCACCTCGATGGTGTCGAGACGGGCCAGCCGTTCCGGGTCACCGGGCTCACCCTCCCGTTCCAACCGGTGCTCCTCGTCCATCAAGGCGTGGATGCGCGCAATGACGTCCTGGTCGTCCATGCGCGATCCCTTCCCTTCGGCGGGCCGCATCATGTGGCCGTCAGTGATGCAGGATGAAGTGCCCTTGCACGAGGTAGGTGTCGCCCGTCGATGTGAGCGGGTGTGACGTCATCGACAAGACGCCCGCCACCTGCCCGGCGACATCCGGCGGGCCCGCCGCGCCGGTGAAGGCAAAGTCGTGCCCGCGGGCGGCTCCGCCGTAGCGTCGGGCTTCAGTCGTCGAGCAGTTCCGGGTTCTCCTGGACGATGCGCTGGTACAGCGGCTGAAAGCTGAACCAGCCGGCCAGGTGCGAGCCCACCTGTTTGTGGGTCAGCGCCGCCATCTCCGGGTCGATGCGCACCGGTGTGCCCGCCGCCTCTGCCATGAGCTGCACCTGGCACGACCGCTCCATGGTGATGAACCACCACGCCGCCTCTTCCACCGAGTGACCCACGGTGAGCAGCCCGTGGTTGCGCAGGATCACCGCCTTGTGCTCGCCCAATGCGTGGGCGATCCGCTTGCCCTCCTCGGTGTCGAGCACCACGCCCGTGTAGTCGTCGAAGAGGGCGTGGTCGTCGTAGAAGGCGCACACGTCCTGCGTGATGGGGTCGAGGGGCCGGCCCAACGTCGACCACGCCCGCCCGTAGGTCGAGTGCGTATGGGCAGCGGCCACCACGTCGGGCCGGGCGGCGTGCACCTGCGAGTGGATGGCGAAGGCGGCCTGGTTGACCAGTCCCTCGCCCTCCACGATGTCGCCGTCGTGGTTGACGAGCAGGAGGTCGGCGGCCCGGATGGAGCTGAAGTGCTGCCCGAAGGCATTCACCCAGAAGTGGTCGGGCAGCACGGGATCGCGAGCGGTGATGTGGCCCGCCACGCCCTCGTCGAACCCGAACCGGGAGAACAGCCGAAAGGCGGCGGCCAGCATGCGCTTGCGGTGGGCGCGCTCCTCCTCGGGCGTCTCGAACGACGGCGGCATGGCGAGTTTCACGGCGTTCCCCCATGGAGCGTTGACGGCTGTGTCAGTCTACGACCCGTGGACGGTTTCGAGCGCATCCAGCTCGACGAGGGCTCGTGGGTCGACGTGGCCCGCGGCTGGCTGGACGCCGACGCCGACGAGCTGTTCACGGCGCTGCGTGACGGCGTGCCGTGGGAGGCGAGCCGCCTGTTCCGCTACGACCACTGGGTCGAGGAGCGGCGGTTGGGGAGCATGTGGCGACCGGGCCGGCCGCTGCCGCACCCGGCGTTGGCCGACGTCCACCGGGCGCTGCAACGGCGGTACCACGTGCGCTTCGACGGCTTCGGCCTCATCCACTACCGGGACGGCAGCGACGGTCAGGCCTTCCACCGCGACACCGATATGCGGTGGCTGGACGACACCCTCATCTGCATCCTGTCTCTCGGCGCCCGGCGGCCGTGGCTGCTGCGTCCCCGGGCCAACCGCTACAGCGACGGGCCCGCCAAGGGGGCGACGCACGACCTGGCGCCCGGGCCCGGCGACCTCATCGTCATGGGCGGCCGCTGCCAGGCCGACTGGGAGCACTCGGTGCCGTATCTGCCGGGCCGGGCCGTGGGGACACGCCTCTCGCTCCAGTGGCGCCACGCCCGCAAGGTCGGCCGGCCGTTCGTCGGCGCCGGCTACCGGGCCCCCGTCCACTACGGCCGCCCGCTGAGTCGTTCTGGTCCGTAGATCCGGCGCTGGAGCGCCGGATCTACGGACCAGAACGGTTGAGAGGGGGTCCACCCGGTCCACCTCTGGACCGGCGATAATTCTGCTTATGGTCGGCATAGCCATGGACGAGCCGTTCACCCGCTGGGTGTCCCGCCTCACCACCCGCGACATGTCGCCCCACACCCGGGCCGCCTACATCAGCGACCTGGCCATCCTGAGCGGCTGTTTGCTGCGGGCGCTGGGGCGCCCGGAGCCGGATATCGCCGTCGAGGCGGTGAACGACCGTTGGGTGCAAGGGCTGCGCAAGGCCGGCGTCCGCCCCGACAGCTTCGTCCGGGCCCGGGCCGCCCTGGCCCGCCTCACCGCCGCCGACTTCACCCCTCGGGCCATCGAGGACGTGCTTGCCCTCCACGCCGCCGACCGGTCGCCCGCCAGTCGGGCCCGGGCCCGCATCGCCCTCAACCAGTTCTGCCGCTTCCTCGTCCGCAACGAGTACCTGGCCACCAACCCGCTCGACCAGCTCGAGGTCGACCGCGCCCGCCGCCGCCTCCCGAAGCCGTTGGAGATGTCGGTCGTCCACCGCATCCTTTCGACGATCTCTCAGCCCGACCCCCGAGCCCGCGCGCCGTGGCCGGGCCGCGACCTGGCGTTGGCCGCCGTCCTCACCGCCACGGGCGTCCGTCTGGCCGAGATCATGGGCGCCGACGTCGGCAGCCTGGTCGACTTCGACGGCCCCGTCCCCCTGCTGCGCGTCCTCGGCAAGGGCAACAAGGAGCGGGTCATCGAGCTCAACGAGGAGGCCGCCGCCCTCGTGCGCCGCTACCTGGCCGAGCGCGCCGAACGCATGGGGGCGCCGCGAGCCGACGAGCCCTTGTTCGTACGGGCCGACGGCAGCCGGTTCACGCCCGCGGCCCTCCGCCGCCTGGTGGAGACCTGGTACCGGCGGGCGGGCTACCAGCCCCCGCAGGGCGCGGTCGTGCACGCCTTCCGCCACACCTTCGCCACCGAGGCCGTACGGGGCGGCGCTCCCCTGCGCGACCTCCAGGAGGTGATGGGCCACCAGTCGCTGGAGACGACGGCGGGCTACCTCAAGGTCCTCGGCCAGGCGGGCGCCACCGTGGTGCGGGGCCACGCCTCCCGCGACGCCCTGCGGCGCGTCCTCGGCGGCGACGATTCAGAGGGCGTCGAGGAATGACAGCGTGGCGTCGATGCAGCCGAAGTCCATCGGCGTGGCGTGGTGGTCGACGCCGCGCAGGATTCTGACAGTGGCGTCGGGCAGGGCGGCGGCCAGCCTCTCGGCCGGGCCGTTGCCGTCGCGCTCCCCCAGCACGACGAGCACCGGCATGGTCACCGCGGCCAACGCCTCCGGCGAACGAGGCGGCACCGGCCGGCGCAGGAAGGCGGCCAGCGCCACGGGGTCCTGACCGGGCGCGGTGGCGAAACGCAGGAACGCCTGGCCCAGTGGGTGCTCGACGGTGCCCTTCCCTTCGAGGGCGGCAGCCAGCGCCTCAGGCGGGTCGGTGCGGAAGTAGCCCTCCCCCATTCCCAGCAACGCCAGCCGCCGGAAGCGGCCGGGATGGGCGACGGCGAGGTCGAGCAGAATTCCCGCGCCGGCCGAGAACCCGACGGCGTCGACCGGCTCGCCGGGGAGGACGTCGAGCACTCGCCCGCCCATGTCGCCGTAGGCCGCCGGGTCGTGGGGCTTGGGCGCATCGCCGTGGCCCAGCAGGTCGACGCCGATCACCTGGCGCCCGGCGTCGGCGACGAGGTCGACCCACCCGGTCCGCCGCCAGCCCCGATCGAACGAGGAAGTGAACCCGTGGACGAACAGAACAGGAGGAGAACCCGGCACCGCCCCATCCTGTCGCGTTGTAGGTTGAGGGACCTATGGCCCGCAGGATCGACATCGAGCTCACCAGCGCGCGCCCCGATGGCACGTGGACCTGGCGCGCGGCCGGGGCCAAGCAGCCGAAGGGCGTCCTGGAGGGCAAGCTTCTCTACGAGGGCGCAGCCGTCGGCGACGTCGTCCGGGCCGAGGCCGACTTCGAGATCGAGGGCATCTTCGTCACCTCGGTGCTTCCACCCAAGGCCAAGGAGCGCAAGGAGCCCGAGCGCCTGCAGATCATCGGGCCGCCGCGCGAGCACCAGGGCGTGACGTCGTCGTTGGTCCCGAAGTCCGAGCGCGGGCGCGGCGAGCGCCGGGGACCGCGTCGTGAGGGCGGCGACCGTCCCCGCGACGGCGAGCGTCCCCGCGGTGGCGGCGACCGTGCCCGTACGGGGGAACGTCCCCGCGACGGCGAACGGCGAGGTGCGCGCCCGTCCCGGCCCGACGGGCGCGAGCGCGCCGCCCACCCGCCGCGTGAGCCGCGCGAGGAGCGCCCGGCGCCGCCGAAGCCCAAGCGGCTGACGCCGCTGAACGTGCACCGGGCCGCCGTGCTGGAGTCGCTCTCCCCCGAGCAGCGGCCGGTTGCCGAGCAGGTGCTGCGGGGCGGCATCCCGGCCGTGCGCCAAGCGGTCGAGGCACAGAACGCCAAGCTGCGGGAGGCGGGGGGCACCGAGGTCAAAGCCGAACCGTTGGTGGCCATGGCCGAGGAACTCCTTCCCCGCCTCAAGACGGCGGAGTGGCGCGACCGCGCCGAAGCGGCCGCCAAGGAGGTCGACGAGATCGCGCTGCGCGACCTGCGCTCGGTCGTCTCCGGCGCCGACGCCGCCGCCCGCGACGACGAGACCCGCCTGCTGGCCAGCACACTGCGCGAGGCGCTGGAGCGCCGGGTGGCCAAGCAGCGTGACGAATGGGTCAAGGAGATCGCCACCTGCCTCGACGACGGACGGTTGGTACGGGCGTTGCGGGTGTCCTCGCGACCGCCCGATCCCGGGACCCGCTTCCCCGCCGAGCTTTCAACCCGGTTGGTGGACGCGGCCAATGCCGCGCTCAATCCCGACGTCGCCCCCGACCGCTGGGCCACCGTGCTCGAGGCGGTGGCGGGCTCGCCGGTGCGCCGCCAGGTCAAGCCCGTCGGGCTGCCCGCCGAGCCGGGCGAGCAGTTGCTCCAAGCGGCCAAGCAGAGCGCGGGGCTGGTGCCCGCGCTGGCGCCCTTGC
>JAHWLA010000152.1 GCA_019347595.1 Actinomycetota bacterium | reverse complement strand
CGAGCTGGCGTGGATGATCTACCGGGACTTCTCCAGCAAGGGGGTCACGGTCGATGTCGTCGCCCACTCCATGGGCGGGCTCATCGCCCGGTATGCGCTGGCCCAGACGGCCCGTGACCATCCGGACTTCCCGCCGTACCTGTACGTCGAGGACACCGTCACCCTCGGCACGCCGCACTCGGGAACGGGCTGGGCCAACTTCTGCTGGACGACGCAGTGCGAGCAGATGCGGCCCGGTTCGGACTTCGTGAACTGGCTGGGCACCTATGCGCCCAACCCGCAGGGCTCGGGCGGGACCGATTGGACGGCCGTCGGGTCGTACAACGACGAGATCGTCTCGGAGTCGTCGGCCGTGGCGATGAGCGCGTCGCACAAGGTGCTGTACCTGTCGAGCGCCGACGTGCTCCACAGCGACTACTACGTCGACACCACCGACGCCAGGACCGCAGACGTCTACTACAACGACTACGGGGGCACCTGGTACGCCTGGTACGACGCCCCGTGGTCGGTGCGGTGGAGCGACTACTCGCTCCTCTACGGCTCTTGGTAACAGGCCCGTGAAGCGATGACGCCCGTGCCCGGGTCGGCCGTTGCGCCGGCCCGGGCACGTCGCGTCGGGGGCTCAGACGTCGGGGCCGTCGGCGTCGCCCGCCGCCTCTGCCTCGGCCCGGCTCCACGTGAGCTGGAACTCGATCTCCTCTTCGTCGCTCTCGCGCTCGTGCTCGATGCTGAACCGGGCGCGACGGGGTACCAGGATGCGCTCGCCGGCGACCTGGATGCGGAACGGCGTGTCCGCTTCGAGGGCATCGGCGAGGCGCCGCAGCTTCGCCACCACTTCGGCAGTCGTGTACGCCTTCTCGACATCACGTTCTTCGGCCATGGCGCCACTCTGCCATGTGGCCGGTTGCGGCGGGGACAGGCGCCGTCCCGGCCCGCGTCGTCACGCGACTGCAACATTTCAAACCCCGCCCCGCGGGAAGAAGCAGCTTCATGACTGCCGTCGCGCACGGCGCCTTCCGGCGAGCGTCGGAGGTCGCCTGGCGTTTCCTGCTCATCGCTGCCGCCGTCTATGTGGTGGGGATGATCCTGTCTCGCCTGTGGCTCGTGGTGCTGCCGCTGGTGCTGGCCTTGTTCCTGTCCAGCGTGCTGCGGCCCGCGGTGGGGTGGCTGTCGGGCCGCGGCGTTCCCCGGTTGGGCGCCACGTGGCTGGTGATCCTCGTCGGGCTCGGCGCCGTGGGGAGCGTGCTGTATCTCGCCACCAACGCCCTGTACCGGAACGCCGAGGAACTGGGCGCCGCCATAGCCGACGGCTGGGAGAAGGCGCTGCGGTTCCTCGACCGCTCGCCGCTCGCGGTATCCGCCGACGACGTGCGCCGCGCGGTGTCGGACTTCAGCGCCGACAACGGCGCGGCGATCGCCGAGCGCGTGTTCTCCGGCGCGCTCGCGCTGGTCGAGCTCCTGACCGTCATGGTCCTCACGCTGTTCTTCACGTTCTTCTTCGTGAAGGACGGCGAGCGCCTCTTCCTCGGCGCCACGTCGTGGTTCGACGACGAGCGCCGGGACGCCGTGCGGGAGGGCGCCCGGCGAGCGTGGTCGAACCTGTCGACGTTCATGCGCAACCAAGCGCTGATCGCCCTGATCAACACCGCTCAGACGGCCGTCGTCCTGCTCGTCCTCGACATCCCGTTGGTGCTCCCCATCGCCGTGCTCACGTTCATCGCCTCGTTTATCCCGTTCGTGGGGCCCGTGACGGCGGGGGCGGCCGGCGGGCTGGTCGCCCTGTCGGACGAGGGGCTGACGACGGCGCTGGTGTTCGTCGCCATCGAGTTCGTCTACGAGCAGGTGGAGGGCAACGTCATCGGCCCCATGATCCTGGGCCAAGGCCTCGAACTGCACCCCACCGTGGTGGCCGCGTCGGTGACCGCCGGCGCGCTCGTCGCCGGGATCCCGGGCGCCTTTCTCGCCGTCCCGCTGGTGTCGGTGTGCTTCACCCTGTTGCTCTTCTGGCGCGAGCGCATCGGGGACGGCGGCGGCGACGGCGAGGGCCCGACGACCGAGGATGCGGCGAGGGACGGCCCGTGAGGCGCGTGGCCGAGGCAGCCGAGCGGGCCGTGCGGTGGTTCGACGACAAGCAGCAGGACCGCCCATGGCTTGCCTATCCGACGGGCGTCGTCCGCAAGTACGCCGACGACCGGGGGAGCGCCCTCGCCGCCTTGGTGACCTACCAGGTGTTCCTGGGCATGCTGCCCCTGCTCGTCGTCGTGCTGACGGTGTTGAGCCAGGTGCTGGAGGGCTCCGCCGATCTGCGCCAGGCGGCTCTGGAGTCGACGTTGGCCCAGTTCCCGGTGGTCGGCGACCGCATCCGCAACGACGTGTCGGCGCTGGCGGCGAGCGACGCGGTGCTCGCCATCGCGGTCCCCGCGCTGTTGTGGACGGCGTGGGGCATCTATCACGGCATGCAGTTGGCTCTCAACCAGGTGTGGAACGTGGAAGGCGTCGACCGCCAGGGGTTCTTGTCCCGCCACGTCAGAGGGCTCGTGCTGTTCACCTTGGTCATCGGGGCCGCCCTCGGCACTGCGCCCGTTCGCGGCTGGGAGATCGCCTCGTGGGTGCCGGACGCCGTCGCATTCGCGCTCTCGACCGTGCTGAGCGCCGTGGTCGCCGCCGTCGTGCTGCTCGGCGTATTGCGGATCGTCGTGTCGCCTGCCGTCCCGTGGCGCGACCTCGTCCCCGCCGCCATGGCGGCGGCCGTGCTGTGGGAGGCGTTGCAACAGCTCGGGCCCCGCCTCGTGGTCGACCGCCTCGCTCGCGCCGACGACCTGTACGGCGCCCTCGGCGTCGTCGTGGTCGCCCTGTTCTGGATCAACCTGTTGGCCCGCGCCATCATCCTCGCCAACGAGGGGGCCGTGGTCGCCCAGCGGCGACTGTGGCCGCGCCGCGTCGCCCAGCCGCCGCTCACCGACGCCGACCGCCGGGTGCTCGAGGCACTGATGCGCAACGAACGCCGCCGCCCCGAGATGCGTGCCCACATCGATTTCGACGACGAGGCGGACCAGGTCGACGGCAACCCCGCCCAGTGACAGGGCGCCGTGCCCCTTGGCCTCGGGCACCGGCCTCCGGCGCAGCGTCCGCGGCCGCGTGTCGAACGCGACTGGGACATGCGGGCAATCGCTCAAGGGTCTGCCGCCTGGGTCTTCGTGCCCGTAGCCCTCACCGCAAGGCGGGCGGGGCATGCTGAGCCGGCTTACTCCCGCCTGGCGGCCGCCGCGGCCAGCTCGGCCCGGGACGTGACTCCCAACTTGGTGAAGGCGTGGGAAAGGTGCACCTTCACCGTGCCGCGACTGATGAAGAGCTTCTCGGCGATGGCCGGGTTGCTCAGGCCTTCTGACACCAGGCGGACAACGTCCAGTTCGGTCGGCGTGAGGCTCTCCCACCCCGACGTCGGACGACGGCGGCCTCCCTTGCCCCGCAAGGCGAATCGGACGGCGGCGTCCAGGCTCAGCGCTGCACCTGCGTTCCATTCGTCGTCGAACACGCTGGCGCCCAGGGCGGCCCGCGCCGCCTCGACGTCGGCGTCACGCGACGGAACTGTCGTCCAGCTCAGCCGGGCCATGCCCAGACGGGACCGCTCGGCGTCGGCGGCGGCGAAGAGGCGGGCGGCCCGTTCGTGTTGCTCTCGTTGCACGGCGCCGATGCCCAACTCGTCCAACGCCGAGGCCGCGAAGCCGCGCACGCCCGACTCCGTCAGGTCGGCCAGCGCCGCCGACGCCGCGGCTTCCGCTGCGCCTGCCTCGCCCGATGCCCGCTCCAGCCACGCCCGGAACAGGCTCAGCACGCCGCGGCCGTAGAGGTTGCCGCCGAAGGTCGTCGCCGTCGCCGCCGCCAGGCGGGCGCGGTCGAGGTCGAGCAGCGCGGCCATGCCCGCCATCCACGCGCGGATCCATCCGAGCCCGATGGCGTCGGCGACCGGCATCGCCCGTGCCAGCGCGGCGCGGCACGCCGCCTGCGCCCCGGTGCACAGGGCCGCGGTGGCGTCCACGGTGTCCGCCAACACCATGGCGAACGGGTTGCGGTACCGCTCGCCGAAGGCTCGCGCCTCGGCAGCCAGTTGTGCGGCGCCGGCCAGGTCGCCCTGCTGGAGGACGGCGTAGGCGAGCACGCCGGTCGACAGGGCACGGATGAACGTGTCGTCGATGTCGTCGGCCAGCTCCACGGCCCGGCCGAGCAGTGGCACGGCGTCGGCGGCCTCGTTGGCCAGCACGTGACACCAAGCTCGGAAGAACAGCGCCCGCTGGAGGCTGCCGATGCTGGTGAACCGGCCCGCGCTGAGGATGGCGTCGTCCAACATGGCCCCGGCGCCGGCGATGTCGCCCGCCGCGGTCGCAGCAAACCCGCGGGCGATGGCGGCATCGAGGTACAGCCACGGCTCCGTGTCGATCGACAGCCGCCCCAGCAGCTCGCCCAGCGCGCCCACCGCCCAGGCGGGCTCCTGGTAGGCGCCGTACGACGCGGCCCAGCCCAGCAGCGTGGTGCCCCGAGCCAGCAGGCCGGCGTCGTCGAGCTCTCGCCCGATCGCCACTACCTCCTCGCCCGACGCCACCACCTGCGCGATGTCGGGGATGAACAGCGACATGTCGCCCAGGCCGTACAGCGCCATGGCCCGTGTGCGGGTCGGCTCGTCGGTCAGCGCCACGGCCCGCCGCAGGCGGGCGCATCCCTCCTCGAACCGGCACCGCACCTCCCAGTACAGCCACGTCGCCGCCGCCAGCCGCAGGAACCGCACCACGTCGCCGCGCTGCTCTGCCCAGTCCAGCGCGGCGCGCAGGTTGTCGAGGTCGAGGTCGAGCCGGTCGAGCAAGGCGGCCTCGTCGCCCTGTTCGATGCGCGGCCCGATGTCCTCGGCCAGTTGGAGGAAGTGGGCCAAGTGCCGGTCCCGCACGGCGTCGGCGTCAGCCGCATCGGCCAGCCGCTGCCGCGCGAAGTGCCGGATCGTCTCCAGCATCAGGTAGCGCACGTCGCCGTCGCCGCCGTCGTCGTCGCCGCCGTCGTCGGCCTGGACCAACGACTTGTCGACCAGCGCCGACAGCACGTCGAGGACGTGGCCCTCGTCGCCCTCGTCGCCGCAGAGCGCGGTGGCCGCGGCCAGGTCGAACCCGCCGGCCAGCACCGAGAGGCGGCTGAGCAACTCGCGTTCGGCGGGGGAGAGGAGCCGATAGCTCCAGTCGACCGAGGCCTCCAGCGTGCGCTGCCGCGGCAACGCCGTCCTGGCCCCGCCGGTCAGCAACCGGAAGCGGTCGGCCAGCCCGTCGGCGATCTGCTGGGGCGACAGCATGCGCACGCGCGAGGCGGCGAGCTCGACCGCCAACGGGATGCCGTCGAGCCTGCGACAGACGTCGCGCACGGCGGGCTCCGACGACGGCGACAAGGAGAAGCCGGGCCGGGCCGCCGCCGCCCGTTCCACGAACAGCTCGACGGCGGCATCCTCCGTCAGCGACGGGACGCGCATGGCGGACTCGCCCGACACCCCGATCGGTTCGCGGCTCGTCGCCAGCACGCGCAGGCCGGGGCAGTCGCGCAGCAGGCGTTCGAGTACCGCAGCCACCTCGTCCAGGACGTGCTCGCAGTTGTCGACGACGACGAGGGCCTCCCTGTGTCGGAGCTCGCGGGCCAGCGTGTCCAGCGGCGGCTCGCCTGGCACTTCCCGGACCTCCACGGCGCCGGCTACGCACGACGCCACCAGTGCGCCGTCGCTGATCGGTGCCGCGTCGGCCCACGCCACCCCGTCGGCGAACCGGCCGACCAGGGAGCGGGCCGCCTCCAGGGCGAGTCGGGTCTTGCCGGAGCCGCCCGCGCCCGTGAGGGTGACCAGCCGGGCCCGTTCGAGCAGGTGTCGCACGGCCGCCAGCTCCTCGGTCCGCGCCACGAAGGTCGTGAGCGCGGTGGGCAGCCGGCCCGCGTTGCCCTGCGCCCGCAGGGGCGGGAAGCGCTCGGGCAGGTCTGGATGGGCCAGTTGGAAGACGTGCTCGGGGCGGTCGAAGTCCCGCAGCGGGTGGACGCCTTGGTCGACGAGGGAGACCCCGTCGGGGAGGTCGTCGGTCACCAGGCCGGCCACCGCCCCCGACAAGAGCACCTGCCCACCATGGGCCAGCGCCCGGATGCGGGCGCTGCGGTTGATGGTCGGGCCCATGTAGTTGGCGCGGCCCCGCAGCTCGGCTACGCCGGTGTGCACCGACGCCCGGAGGCGCAGGGGCAGGACGGTGGCCCAGTCCGCCTGGCCGACCGCCCGCTGGACGGCAAGGACGAACGCGACCGCGTCGTGGGCGATCGGGAAGGCGGCCACGAAGCTGTCGCCCTCGCCCTGCTCCACCGGGCGCGCGCCGCCATGGGCCTCGACCATCTGCGACACCAGCTCGTCGAGCCGGGCCGTCGCCACCGCCATGTCGGCGCGGCGCGACTCCCATAGCCGAACCGACCCCTCGACATCGCCGAGGACGAACGTGACCGTCCCCGTCGGCAATTGGTTTGGTTGCATCGTCGCCTCCCCGCCGAGAAGTGTGCCTTACCGGGGCTCTCGGCGGAGCGGGAAGATCGCCGGGCCGCCCTTGGCGAAGGGCAGCTCGTCCAGCACATCGAAGCGCTGCCGGTGGTAGAAGCCGAGGGTGCGCCGGTTGGACGACCACGTCCACACGGGCAACCCCTCGGCGTCGGCCTGTTCCAGCACCGGCGCCAGCACCTTGCCTCCGAGGCCCTTGCCCTGGCTTTCCGGCACCGTGCCGAGGAACTCCAGGTACCAGTGATCGTCCTTGGGGTGCAGGGCGTCGGTGCGCAGATAGGCAAGCAGCGATGACATCTTCACCCGGTTGCGCAGCGACGTCATCGTGATCCGGGCCACTGCGGCGGCCGATATCTCCCACTCGCCGGGCCGAGCCCACACGGCGACCGACGAAAAGTGGTCGTCGGTATAGACGAGTCGGCGCGTCCACAGGGCCTCCAACTG